>JAFYWG010000005.1 GCA_017558115.1 Alistipes sp. | reverse complement strand
TAGTGGCAGCACATAGCGATACCATACTGAGTACGGCCGTTCATAGTCTGAGCGTAGATGTAGTAGTACTCCTCGCCATCCTGTGCCAACCAACCCTTCTCCTTCCAGATGCGGAAGTTCTCCATAGCCTTCTCGTAAGCCTCCTGAGAGTGCTCATCAGCGATAGGATCGAAGTCGATCTCAGGCTTAATGATGTGGAGCAAAGAGCGCTCACCAGCCTCAGCCTTAGCCTCTACAGAGTTAAGAACGTCGTAAGGACGTGATGCAACCTCCGCAGCCATCTCCTTTGGAGGACGGATACCCTTAAAGGGCTTAATTCTTACCATATTTGTAAATAGTTTTAGCTTGGTTTATTTTCTTTGTAAGGGTGCCAAATAACTTGACACCCTATAATTATATTAACAAGTGGTATAATTGAGATAGTTTGGCGACTGCTCAAAGATTGAAAGTGCGCAGTTTACTTTTGGTAAATGAGCAATTTTCAAGCGAGGCAGGCGTCGAAATATCCAATTAGACTATTTGTTAACCTGGAAGCGAACGTTACCGTTAACAAAGAAGTCAACGATCTGACGTGCAGCAGCAAGACCAGCGTTTACGTTAGCCTCAGCAGTCTCAGCACCCTGCTTCTTAGGAGTACCGAAGTAGCGCTTGCCGAACTTCTCAGCGAATACGTCCTTAGTATCGGGAGCGATATCAGTAACGTACTTGAGGTCCTCACGCTCCTCCATAGCCTTCATAAGACCCTCCTCGTTGATCACCTCCTTACGAGCGGTGTTAACGATAGTAGCGCCCTTAGGCATAGACATAGCGAGGTCATAACCGATAGAACCCTTAGTCTCAGCAGTTGCAGGGATGTGGAGTGAGAGGTAGTCTGCAGCAGCGTAAAGCTCAGCAACAGAGTTCATCTTCTTAACACCGTCACGCTCGAATACTGCGTCGTCAGTGATGAAAGGATCGTATGCTACAACGTTCATACCGAGAGCCTTACCCTTCAAACCTACCAAGCGACCTACGTTACCGTAAGCGTGGATAGCGAGAGTCTTGCCCTGAAGCTCACAGCCTGTACCTGGGTTGAACTGGTTACGAGCCATGAATACCATCATACCGAGTGCGAGCTCTGCAACAGCGTTAGAGTTCTGACCAGGAGTGTTCATAACAACTACGTTGTGAGCAGTTGCAGCAGCGAGGTCTACGTTGTCGAAACCTGCACCTGCGCGAACAACGATCTTGAGCTGCTTAGCAGCCTCGATAACCTCAGCAGTAACCTTGTCGCTGCGGATGATAAGAGCGTCAACATCAGCAACAGCAGCCAAAAGCTCTGCCTTGTCAGTATACTTCTCAAGACGTACTACCTCGTAGTTAGCCTCCTTCAAGATTGCCTCAATACCCTCAACTGCAGTCTTTGCAAAGGGCTTCTCGGTTGCAATAAGTACCTTCATAATAGGTCTATTCTTATTTAATGGTTTTTAAGTTATGAGGCAGCCACCCTACTTTCGCGAGCGGCTACCCCAATCTGTTTTAATTAGTTACAATAGATTACTTGTGAAGCTCCTCGAACTCCTTCATGCAAGCTACCAAAGCCTCTACAGACTCCTTAGGACAAGCGTTGTAGATAGAAGCACGGAAACCACCTACTGAGCGGTGACCCTTGATACCTACCATACCCTTCTCCTTAGCGAATGCCATGAACTCAGCCTCCAAAGCCTCCTTACCAGGAGCCATTACGAAGCAAACGTTCATCAAAGAGCGGTCCTCCTTAGCAGCAGTACCTACGAACATAGAGTTGCGGTCGATCTCGTTGTAGAGCAACTCAGCCTTCTCCTTGTTCATCTTGTACATAACCTCTACACCACCGAGCTCCTTAACCCACTTCAAAGTCTGGTACATTACGAAGATAGGGAATACAGGAGGTGTGTTGTACATAGAGCGGTTACGAGCCTCATCTGGGTAGTGAGTAGCGTAGTCAACCATTGACTGGAGCTTACGCTCTGACTGGCCGAGAAGATCCTTGCGGATGATAACGAAAGTAACACCAGCAGGGCCTACGTTCTTCTGAGCACCACCGTAGATCATGCCATACTTCTTAACGTCGATAGGACGAGACATGATGTCTGATGACATATCAGCAACCAAAGTTACGGGTGAGTCGATATCCTCGTGGATCTCAGTACCGTAGATAGTGTTGTTAGTAGTGATGTGGAAGTAGTCTACATCAGTAGGGATAGTGTAGTTCTTAGGAATGTAGCTGTAAGTCTTGTCCTCAGAAGAAGCAACGATCTCTACATCGCCATAGAACTTAGCCTCCTTAGCAGCCTTCTTAGCCCAAACACCAGTCTGCAAGTAAGCAGCCTTAGTCTTAAGAAGGTTAGCGGGAACCTGGAAGAACTGAGTTGACGCACCACCACCCACGAAGAAGATAGCATACTCCTCAGGGATGTTAAGAAGGTCACGCCAGAGCTGCTCAACCTCAGCCATTACGCGCTCCCAACCGGGAGTACGGTGTGAGATCTCAAGAATACCGATACCAGTGTTGTCGAAGTCACGGATAGCCTCGATAGCAGCCTCAATAGCCTGCTTGGGAAGTACGCAAGGACCTGCGTTGAAATTGTGTTTCATAAGTCTTTAAGTGTTTGAAAAGTTTTTATTTGGTATTAAAAATCCTTTTATCCAATTCTCTGCGTGCGACTTAGCAATCCCTTGTTACGAGGGACACATTTATAGTCACACAAAGATAGTCATTTTTTATTATTTGCAAAAATAAAACTGCAAATTTTTCACTTTCTCGCGCTTTTCCGAGCGTTTTCTTAAAAAAAGCCAAACAAACCACCACAAAAACTACATCAACACCACCTCTTCATATATTAAATATGGTATTTTAGGCTACCGACAACATTTTTTAGGAGCGTTTATTTGCTATCTTCATTTTAGTTTGTAACTTTGCCCCATCATTCAAAAATGAGTATGAAAGTAGTAAACACCGTAGCTGAACTAAATGCAGCTTTAGCCCCCCTCAAGCGTGAGGGTATTGGCTTTGTGCCCACCATGGGAGCACTTCACAGAGGTCACCGCTCGCTTGTTGAGCGTGCACGCCGCGAGAACGACACAGTTGTTGTCAGTGTATTTGTAAATCCAACACAGTTTAACGATAAGAACGACCTCAAAAATTACCCACGCACACCCGAGGCGGATTGCGCTATTCTTGAGGCCGCAGGTGCCGACATCGTATTTATGCCAACGGTCGAGGACATCTACCCCGAGCCCGACACACGTCAGTTCGACTTCGGCTTGGTGGATAAGGTGATGGAGGGTGCTACACGCCCTGGCCACTTCAATGGCGTAGCACAGGTTGTAAGCCGTCTCTTCGCGCTTGTTAACCCCGCACGTGCATACTTCGGTGAGAAGGACTTCCAGCAGATTGCAGTAATCAAGGCTATGGTCGAGCAGCTCGCTATCGACATCGAAATCGTAGAGTGTGTCATCGTTCGTGGCGAGGATGGTCTTGCCCTCTCTTCGCGCAACGAGCTCCTTACGCCCGAGCATCGTGCTGCAGCGCCACACATCTACGCTACAATCAGCCAGTGCGCCGCAAAGATGGAGTCTATGAGCCCCACCGAGCTTACAGAGTGGGTAATCGCAACAATAGATGAAAACCCTTTGCTCAAGACCATCTACTTCGAGGCTGTGGATGCACGCACCATGCAGCGTGTGGAGAAGTGGAGCGACTCGGAGCGCATTCAGGGCTGCTGCGCAGTACAGGCGGGCAACATTCGTCTTATCGACAACATCCGCATTAAGTAACCAAGCTAATCTACCCAAACAATGTTTATAGAGAGAATGAAATCGAAGATTCACCGTGTGCGTGTCACAGAGTCGAATCTCAACTATGTAGGTAGCATCACTATCGATGAGGATCTCATGGATGCAGCGGGTCTCATCGAGGGCGAGAAAGTGCAGATTGTGAATAACAACAATGGCGAGCGCATCGAGACATACGTCATCAAGGGTGAGCGTGGCAGCGGTTGCATCTGCCTCAATGGCGCAGCAGCACGCAAGACTGCCGTTGGCGACATCGTCATCATCATGGGCTACGGCTTCATGGACTTTGAGGAGGCCAAGACCTTCCAGCCCAAAGTAGTATTCCCCGACGAGCGCACCAACCGCCTACTATAGTCTAATATAGTATAGAATACGAAGGCTGTCTTCACAACGAGGACAGCCTTTACTATTTAAATATGTCGAGAATTACGCGCTCATGTCGCTGCAGCAGCTCATCTACCCTACGCATCATCCTACGCGAAAGTACGGGACACCCGAAGCTACCCACTGTAGCAAGTGGCCAAATGGGATAGGAGGTGGTATGCTCCCAGCCATGTAATACCACGCAACGCGGGCGAAGATTGGAGTTCGTGGCATCGATGCCATCGAGGCGGTAGGCAACACCATAGCGCCCATCGTAACGCTCTGCAACAAGCGCACGACCAAGCGAGGATAGGTGCGAGCCATCCTCATTCGAAGTGCGGGCATATGCCGACCTCACGTGCGACCTCTCAGAGCCGCTGCCATGGCTTACGGGAGATGTGAATATTGCCATATTTCGTTCCAAGTCCCACGCCACAAACCTGCGTCTACCCGAGTGGCAGGCAAGGTCAATAAAGAGGGCTACACGGGTGTTGTAACCCTCCTTGCGACAGAACACTTTGAGTGCTTCGGCACGCTCGGCTACCCTACTCAGCAAACTCATTTTTAAGCTGTTCAACAAGTTGTGGGAGGCCCACTGCGCCACGCTCCTTGATGTGTGTAAGTGGATTCTTAATTAGACGAGTATCGGGCGCGCTAGGGTCGACAAGATAGATGGGCACCTGCTTATCGCGCACATAGTAGACAAGCATAGCTGCGGGATATACAGCCAACGACGTACCCACGACGATAAGTATATCTGCGCGCTCAACAATCTTGCATGCAGCATCGAACATTGGCACGCTCTCACCGAAAAATACGATATGTGGGCGCAGCAGAGCGCCATCCTCACCACGCTCATCGAGGCCCTGCTCCCAGCCTTCATTTATGTCGTAGATAAGATCTGGATTTTTCTCCGAGCGCAACTTCATAAGCTCGCCATGCAGGTGAAGCACACGTGTAGAGCCAGCCCTCTCATGCAGGTTGTCGACATTCTGTGTCACAACGCACACATCTGCCCACTCCTCCATCGCAGCAATAGCGCGGTGACCATCGTTAGGCTCTTTGGTGATTGCCTCGCGGCGACGCATATTATAAAACTCTATGACCTTTGAGCGGTTACTACGTAGCGCATCGGGCGTACACACCTCCTCGATACGATAGTTTGCCCAGAGGCCATCGGCATCGCGGAATGTAGCAATGCCACTATCGGCACTGACACCAGCACCAGTAAATACTACAATATTCTTTCTTGCCATAATGAAACAATTTTACGCAAAATTAATAAAAATTTGTCACTCATGCCTACCTAACCAGAACAATTTTTGGATAGTGCTTTGCATATAGAGCGCAAATTGCTACCTTTGCAACTAAATATTAGTTTGAAAATGAAAAAGCTACTTAAAAACCTTGGTATCTGGATTATCATCGCCATGATAATCGGTATCGTTGTAGGTATCTTCATGGGTGAAGAGGCCTCAATGTTCAAGCCCTTGGGCGACTTCTTCATTCAGTTAATTAAGATGTTGGTCGTACCCCTCGTCTTTGTATCTATCGTTAGCGGTGCTGCGGCACTCGGCGAGACAAAGTCGGCAGGTTTGGTTGGCGGACTTAGCATCGGTTACATGATGGTTACAACCATAATCGCCATATCTGTAGCCCTTGTGCTTAGCGTTATCTTCGAGCCAGGCTCTGGCGTTAAGTCCGACGCATTCAACTCTAACGATAAGGAGTACGTGCTCAGCGAAAGCGAGTATATCGACCTTAACATCGGCTCAAGTAGCGAGACAACCCTCGAGTTCAGCATCGAGGCTGAGGGCTTCGAGAAGGCTTACTGGTTGGCATACGAGGATGGCAAGGATAAGCCCTCGGTAAACGAGATTATGGCAACAGGTTGGGAGGTTAGCCTCTCTCGTCCAGCATCACTCGTCGCTAAGGAGGATGACAAGGAGAGTATAGAGCAGGTTATCGAGCCCCTACTCACTCCGTCAACGACCATCACAGCCGCAGAGCTGAAGAGTGGCACAAAGTATAACGTCGTTGTGGCTGCCGTAAACTCTAAGGGCGAGGAGATTTGCACCAAGCCTATCAGCAATAGCACAATCGCAGAGCCTATGGGCTTCTGGGATACTGTCATTAGCATGATTCCAGCAAACCCCATCGAGGCACTATCTACGGGCAACATCCTTCAAATCATCATCTTCGGCCTCTTCCTCGGCTTCGGCATCTCAGCGCTTGCCCAAGAGAAGCGTCGTAAGATGACAGATGGTCTCAACACCATCCTCGAGGCACTCATATGGTGCATCGGCAAGGTGATGTACGTAGCCCCATTCGGCGTGTTTGGCCTTATCGCTGATGCTACAGGCACATTTGGCTTCGACATCCTTATGCAGGTAGCCAACGTTTTATGGCTCGACCTTATCGCCGTTGCTATCATCGGACTCGGCCTCTACCCGCTAACCGTGGCACTCTTCTCACGCGTATCACTCAAGAGCTACTTCCGCGAGATGATCAAGCCGCAGATTGTGTCGTTCTCAACAGCCTCCTCTCTCGCAACACTCCCCGTAAATATGGAGGCGTGCGACAGAATGGGCATATCGAAGCAGACATCGGGCTTCGTGCTACCATTGGGTGCTACAATCAACATGTCTGGTAATGCCATCTACTACGCACTGATTGCGACATTCTTCGCACAGCTATATGGCATCGACCTTGGCATGGCAGAGTATGTATCTATCACCATCGTCTGCGCGCTTGGCGCTATTGGTCAGGCAGGTGTTCCTGGTCCCACGCTCCTCGCAGCAGCTGTGCTCGTAGCAGCGGGCATCCCCTTGGAGGGCCTACCATTGTTCTACGCCCTCGATCGTATCTTCGACATGATACGTACAACACTCAACATCACCGGCGATGCCGCTTGTGCTGCCGTTGTTGACCGTTTCGTAAAGAGATAAATATGTGGTACGGTGTTTGTTCATAGGCTAAGGCAAAAAAACCTTAAGCCTATGAAACGAACACTTATCTTCTGCTTTGCCGTTGTTGCACTCTTAGCCGCAGGCTTCACCATAGCAAACGGCACATCCGATGCTCAGTCAAACAATAAAGAGTCGCGCGAGGCGCAACATGAGGCACGCCAGCAGCAGCGAGCACAGCGCTTAGCAGAGTATCGCGAGCAGCTTGACTCAACAATCCTATCACACAACTACCGCTTCGTGCCCCAGACGATGCAACAGCTCCCCGCAGGCATGATGCGCAATTTGATGAATCCCTGCTACGAGATTATCGTATGGAGCGAGGCTGTTGACGTCTGCATACCCTTCCTTAAGGGTTATACTCCACCCTATTACCCCGTGGTATTCAACTATGTACTTTCGAGCGTTCAGGACTACACCGCCGAACAGACGGAGTATGGCTGGCATGTGACGTTCCAAAGCACGATGTTTACCGCGACCAACTTCACCTTCTCGTTCGAGATATATAACCACTACGGAGGTGCAACGCTCACGATATCCTCCCCCTTCTACAATAGTGTGCAGTACACGGGTAACATCTTCGGAATTTAGCGAAGCGTGGGAATCTCCTAACCCACGCAAGGAGTAGACGCTGTCCATCCATCCATTTTCCCTATGTAATTGGATGGGTGGACAAACAAAAGAGACGAGAGAGACCCAAGAGAGTTTAGGGATATTAAAGAGTTTAGGGTGAGTATGCGTTCCCTAAATTCCCTAAATTCCCTAAACTCCTTAATTCGATGGTCTCAAAAATGACAAATGCGACGGTGGGAATGGATTGAACAATCCCTCCTCGGTATTCTTTTACATCAAGGGTCCTACTCCCTTACACAGCGCACGGGCATTGCGTTGGCACGCTGCATAGAGCGGCTGGTATCGATGCCATTCCATGTGCGAGTGTTGGTATTTAAGTTGAAGTACAACGCCTTGGCATCGTTGCCGTCGGTTGTTGCTGTCCAGTAGTAACCCGACCAGGGCACGGGAAGCTCCTCGTTAACATTCATATTGTCGAGGCGACCATCGAGGTAGTTGCGACGACCCGCTGCCGAGAAGAAGTGCTTATCCTCCGACGCTGAAGCCTCATCCACCAACCACCAGCCATACATCTGCTGCGCCTCCTCCCATGGCATATCGTCGTTCATTGACAAGATAGTGAGGTTTGCAAAGACCGAGCTATCGGGGACATGCCAGCCCGCAGGACATGGATCGTAGTTGCTCTTAGATGCGGCATTCCACAACGCATCGTCATGGCCATTATTGAGCCAGTCGAACTCATTGTCGGGGTTGCCAACGACCATATTCATGGGGTTTACATTTGTCCACTCTATGCTACCACCTTCGCTCGACTCCACATAGCCGAGTGCCTCGTTGTAGTCGTTATAGTCGTAGAGTACATCGTCGTAGTTGAGACTGAAGTTCCAGTCGTTAGGACCTACAAGCGGCTCTTTGCGACCCCACTGGTAGTACATGCCATATGAGCGACCAATAGCATCATGGTCAGCGCTACCCTCATTATTGGTGTCGGCACCGAGGTTCTGGTTCATCATCTCTGTGCCACCTACAACGAAGGTGTCCGCCATGGGGTTGTTGTTTGTAACCCATATATGCCAGCTCCAGATGAGATTGTCGTTAGCATCGTATGCGCCGATAAGAGCATTGCCATCTACAACCGTCTCGAGCTCATTGCCATTGTCATCCTCCTCGGGCACAAGGTAGAAAACAGCCTTACCATCACGCATATCGAGGTACCTGACAAGGCTCTTCTCGGTCTGCCATATCAGCTTAACGTATGCAGTAGCCAACTGGATGTCGTTACCACCAATCATAGGGTTGAAGATATATCGCACCTTAGGCTCGCACGCTACATAGCAGTTAGCGGGGTTGGTGCTATAGTCAACCTCCTTGGGAGCAATAGCGAGGTATACATCTACCACCTTTGTGCCACCCGTAGGCGTGTAGCCCTTGAGTGAGAGTGTTCCGCTCTCAACCTCCTCGTTGTCGAACGACTCGGGAGCCTTAACGGTGATGGTAGCCTTATACATGTCGATGTTAACCACTGTCCAGCCCTCGGGAATAGAGGTTGGTGTGAGCGACGTGATGTTGCTACTCTCGAAAGTTGTTGTACCCTCCTCGCCAGGCATTGAGACAATAATGCTGCGTGAAGGCACTGCAAGGCTCTTTGTCTCCTTCTGACTGCACGATGTCATGATGCCAGCCAGGGCGAGTATGGCAACAATGTAAATATGAAATCTCTTCATACGGTTATATATACTTTTATTCATTTAATTCAACCTCAATAAGCTCGACATCTGCCGATGTGTTCTCCGCAAGGCGTGTGCGAAGCAACTCCACCTCGTCGCGATTGTCGAATGTGCCGACAACAAAGCCGTTAGCCTCCTTCGAGATACTCTGACGCGTAGCCTCTGCGTCAATGATAGTGCGTAGGTCATCCGAGAGCGAATCGGCCACAACCTTAATCATGTATCGCTTACCCGATACTGGGATGTCGACACCTGCACCACCATTCTCGCGCTCCACAACAGAGATATTCACCATAATACCATTCTGCCAACGACAAATCTCGGGAGACTTGAAGCCCTTCTCCTTGAGGAAGAGCTGTGCCTCATCTGCCTCGTGACGTGTTGCAAAGCCACCAGCATAGTATGCGTAGTAGCCATCCTCGGTACGCTCAATATAGAGTGGCTGTGCACCCTTAAAGAGGGTCATGGGCTGCTTGTTGCGGAACTTACCGAGCAAGATGCGGTAGATAGTACCACGCTCGTAGACCTTCAAGTCGGGAATAGGATTTGTATCCTTATAGAAGTTTGTACGGCCGATAGATACAGGTTGGTAGTCGATGAACAAGCGACGCTCCAAGTTAATAGGCTCAAGACGATAGTCTACCTCGGGGGCCTCGCGCTGGAGAGTTGCAATAGAGTCGGCAGCCTCCTCAAGACCCATAGTGCGGGCGAAGTCAAGCTCGAAACTGCGCAATGTGGGGCGACCCAAAGCGTAGTGCATCAACGCATCGGCAGCGTAGTAGCCAGCCTCGCGTGAACACTCGCGACGCATCTCGGCAAACTCCATAGAGGAGCTATCGAGCAAGTCGAAGTGGTTGTTGTGCTCAAGCACGTAGCCATAGGCGTAGTACTTAGTGTCGAGAACATGGTTCCATCTATCCTCTATATCTGCAGCCAGAACCGCAGCATTAGCCTTGAGCTCTGCAAACTCAGCGAATAACTCTTCAGCCTCAGCCTCGTTATCTGTTGTACGGTAGTTCTCAGCAACGCTATTCATATTGTTGTAGAGCGCGTGATACTCCACTAAGAGGCTATCCATAGCCGCATCCTCAGTCTGTGCATCACACAACTCTGCATAATCCTCGCTCACAATGAGATCCTTGATGCAGTGGTTATCAATAAGGTTGCGATATAGGGGTATCTCCACCACAAACTCTACGCTATCAACCATAGCAAACTCATCCGTGATAGGCACATTCATCAATACAAGAACCCACTCCTGCTCCAAATCATTGATGCGTGAAATGATGTCACCACGCATGGTGCGGATGTCGAATATCTGCTGCTCGAGATCCAAGATGCGGTCGCTGAAGGCATTATACTCCTCGGGCGAAGGTCTAAGGCCCTCGTTAGCCAAGCTGTCGGCATATGCACGGAACTGAGCGCGTGTCTCAGCCATGACCATAGAGACAGAGTCCTCCTGGCGTACCAACTCCCTATCCCTCTCTTTCAACTCTGCGTACTCGGGATTATCGTTTAGCTCATCGATGGGGTCAAACGTCGAGGTGATTGCAACTGCCGAAAGCGCTGAAGCAACCAACAACGCTGTAATGTATAACGTTTTCTTCATATGTTAAAATATCCTTATTATCAAATCATTATATCACTCTACCTCCATGAACGGATGAAGAGCAACTGTATAAATCCAAAAATCTCCAAACGGCCAATAAGCATCAACACCGTAGAGTTGAACTTAAGCACAGCGGGTAGAGCCGAGAAGTTATCCAACGAGCCTACCTCGCCAAAGCCTGGGCCTACGTTACTTACGCATGCTATAGATGCTGTGAGCGACGACACGAGGTCGAGACCAAACATCGTATAGATAATCGTGCCAAGCAACACGGTCATGATGTATGCCACGATAAATGTCATCACAAGACTCTGCACGCCCTCATCCTGAACTGCGCCATCCACCTTGGTGCGTATCACAGCATTTGGGTGCAACTGCACCTTCATACGATTGCGGATGATCTTCGATGCTATGAGCATGCGGTCAACCTTCATACCACCCGAAGTAGAGCCCGCACATCCACACACCACAGAGCATATTATCAGCAACATAATGGCCAATGGCGTCCATGTATTTGTGTCGGCCGTAGCAAAGCCCGATGTGGTGGTCACACTTACAACCTGGAAGGCTGAGTGGCGGAACGACTCACCCCAATTATCGTAGATACCCTCGGCCAAGAGGCTTAACGATATGGCAACTGCGATAATGGTCATCATGCCTATAAACGTACGAACGACCTCCGAACGGAAAATATTGTTCTTGCGACCCGTCATCGAGGCGTAGAGGATACCGAAGTGGATGGCAGAGAGCGTCATAGCAGCCATGAGTATAGCCTCAATCATGGGGTTATCCCAGAAGCCCACAGAGAGGTTCTTGGTGCTAAAGCCACATGTTGCACATGCCGACATAGCCTGCGTTGTGGCATCGAACCACGTCATGCCCGCCAACTTAAGGGCAAGGGTTGTGCAGGCCGTAAGACCTACATAGACCATGGTAAGGATGCGGATGATAACCCTCGAACGGTAGTGGAAGTTATCCTTCGCAATAGTCGATAGCTCCACATTGGAGAGCATATGGCGGCTACGACCCATCGAGGGGAGGATGACCAATGCGAACATCACAACGCCGACACCGCCAATCCATGCCGAGGCAGCACGCCAGAAGAGCATACCGCGGGGCAAGAACTCGATGTCGTTAAGGATAGATGAGCCCGTGGTGGTAAATCCAGACACGCTCTCAAACCATGCATTTATAGCAGAGAACTCGCCACCCCAAATCAGATATGGGAAGGTGCCGACGATACACGCTACAAACCACGAACCAACGACGATGGCGTAACCCTCCTTGATCTTAATATCCTCGACCTTCTCCGCAAAGATAAGCGGAAAGAGGCCAAGTAACGAGGTAAGGAACGAGGACAGGAGTAGAGGATAGAATGCCGAGTCGTAGTCGTTGACCATAGAGACGATAGCCGACAACAGCATGAATGCCGCAATGAATTGCAGCACCATACCAATATAGCGTATCACGGCGTGTATTCTCATAACTACCCCTATACTAACCCTTTATAGCTTTGATTGCTTATTTACAAGTTGTGCAATTCTATCGCGCAACGTCACCAGCTCATCGCGACAAGGCATCTCACCATCAAAGGGTTTCTTATAGGTGAGGTAGTCACCCAAGCTACGATTGATGCGCAAAACTGGGCGCACATAGTAGTGGTAGACGAAGAAGTAGAACATGATCACGATTACGACCATCACCACCAACGAGATAAACACAGGTGTCACAGCACGACGTGCCGTATGGCTGAGGTTGTTAACCTCGGGGCCAAGGGTGTTATGTACACCCGTCATGTAGTCTGTGATGCTTGACACGGTCTTCTCGTACTCGGGGCGATACTCGTCGATATACCACTTGTGGGTGTAGACAACCAACGCCGTGGTGTCACCCTGCTCTCGCGCCTGGATGATGGGCAAGTGCACCTCGCCACGAATATAGGCACGTGTCAACTGATTTACGCGCTCAACCTGGTATGCCAAGCTATCGGCAGCCTCGGGAGTATCTGTATTCTGCATCTTGCGCTGCGCCAGAGCTGTAGAACGTGAGAGCTGAGCCATAGACTCCTCGCAGCGGTCGCTGTAGTGCTTAATCTCGTCATACCTACCACTCGCCACAGCAAGCGTAATCATCATATCGTTCTGTTCGTTAAGCGCAGTGAGCATATCACCCGCAAGGTCGACATTCTCCTTACTTGCAATCAAGATATCCTCCGTATCCTTACTTACACGCTCAAGCTCGAAGAGAGACATGGCGCCCGAGAAGAACAACAGGAGCAACAGACTCATAAACGCAACCCTGATGCGGCGGTTCAGTGTCTTGATGGTAAATATGTTTTTAAGTAGTTTTATCACAGTGCTACAAATTTGCTATAGTGTTAACCCGACAAAAGTAACACTTTTGTGTTAATTTTCCAAAATTTACCTCCTCAATGTAGCGCATATATCGCCATTTGCATCGATGCTATCAAGACTGACACGACAAATGGTGTTGACAACCGCCTCATTGAAAGGTGCAGATACACGGAGGTAATTATCTGTGTAGCCGTACATTATGCCATCGTGATTGGTGCTCTCGAACAACACCTCACGCTCCGTGCCAATAAATCGCTCGGCAAAGGCACGATGAAGCTTTGCGGAGAGCTCCTCAAGGCGCGAAACACGCTCTGTGGCGATACGCGACTGCACCTTGCCAGGCATATCGACCGCTGGGGTACCTGGACGCTCCGAGAAGGGGAAGATATGCAAGAACGATGCACCCACCTCCTCCAAGAGGCGATAGGTCTCCATAAATTCCTCCTCGCCCTCACCCGGAAAGCCAACGATAACATCTACGCCGAGGAATGAGTCGGGCATAAGCTCACGAATCTTGGCGATACGCTCACGGTAGCGCTCAGCAGTATAGCGACGACGCATCAAACCGAGTATACGCGTGGAGCCACTCTGCAAGGGAATGTGGAAGTGAGGAACAAATTTAGGTGACGCAGCACAAAACTCTATAATCTCGTCAGTTATAAGGTTGGGCTCGATGCTCGAAATACGATAACGCTCTATGCCCTCCACCTTGTCCAACTCGCGCAACAAATCGATGAAACGCTCGCCCGTTGTACGACCGAAATCACCCGTATTGATACCCGTGATGACAATCTCTTTCTGGCCCGCTGCCGCGATATCCTGAGCCTCGGCAACGATGTCGGCAATGGGCATGTTGCGACTTGAGCCACGAGCGTAGTGAATAGTACAATAGGCACACTTATAATCACAGCCATCCTGCACCTTCAAAAACGAACGTGTGCGGTCACCTGAAGAGTAGGCTGCAAAGAAGCGAGTAAGGTTCTCCACAGAACAGCTATATACCTCAGCCTTGCCCCTCTCCTTAAGCTCAACTACACGTTTATATAAATCTCCTTTATCGTTATTACTCAACACAATATCTACACCCTCAATCTGTGCTATAGCCTCGGGCTTAAGCTGGGCATAGCAACCCGTAACGGCGATGATAGCATTGGGATTGCGGCGGTGGATTTTACGTATAATATTACGGCACTTCTTGTCGGCATGCTCCGTCACCGAGCAGCTATTAATCACTGCCACGTCGGTAGGCTCCGATGGCTCGACACGACGATAGCCTCCACGCTCAAACTCGCGTGCCAAGGTCGACGACTCCGAAAAGTTGAGCTTGCAGCCCAAAGTGTGAAAACTAACCCTCTTCTCCTGCATAAAAAATCATTTTACAATTTCATTGTAACCTCAATTTAGGTCACTTTCATCGGGCGAAGTTACAAAAAGTTAAGATAAAGTGAAAAAAGATTTCGTTGTTACGCGAAAAAAAAGTACATTTGCGGGATTTATTATAAAAAAGACGATGAGCGTATTCCAAGACATAATCCTGTATGAGCATCTCGCAGATGCCTTCATAGCATGCCTACTCTCGGCCATAACTTGTGGCATAGTGGGTAGTTATGTCGTGGCACGCCGCATGGTATTCCTCAGCGGAGGCATCACGCACGCCTCGTTCGGAGGCTTGGGCCTCGCCATATACACGGGTCTTAACCCGCTGATTGGAGCACTCTTGTTCGCCTCGGTAGCATCTGTAGGCGTTGAGTTCGCATCGCGCCAAGGTCACATACGCGAGGACTCCGCAATAGGCATCATATGGTCGATAGGCATGGCACTCGGTGCGCTATTCATGTCTCTAACGCCAGGATATGCCGTGGAGCTCCCCAGCTACCTCTTCGGTAGCATATCGCTTGTCGACGGCAACGACATACAATGGCTCCTGCTGCTGATGCTTGTGGTTGTGATAGGAGCATTGCTCTGGGGACGCAAGATTATGTATGTAACATTCGACGAGGAGTATGCCCGAAGTCAGGGTCTACCCGTCGGAATGATTGCGTACATCATGGCTATCGTGGTGGCCGTGACAATAGTACTCTCGATCAAAGTTATGGGCATCGTGTTGCTTATGTCGTTGGTGACAATACCCTGCGTCGTGGCCAACACCATAACGAAGGATTACCGTAAGATTACACTCTTGGCAGTGATCATAGCCCTCGTGTGCAACATTACAGGCTTTGTGATGAGCTATGAGATAGAACTACCCAATGGCGGAGGCATCCCCACGGGTAGCTGTATAATATTCCTTCTCTCTATGGCGTTACTCCTTGCAAAACTCTTCGATATTGTGCGTCGCAGGGTGGCAAAGAGCGCTCCAAGAGCGTAGGACATGAAATTAAGTATATGAAGAACAGCAATAGTACAATACTCTCGCTTTTAGCGCTACCTCTGCTCGGATGGTTCACACACCTTGCAGCAGCTAAGCTATACGAATTGACAGACTTGTCGTGGGGCATCATCACCATACCGCTATGGATTGCTATAGTGCTCATCATCGTGGCGATGATGATGGTGCGCGTACACCGCTTGGTAATCAAGGCCTACGTGGGCCCGTTGGCTGCGACATTCTTCATTGTGCTCTTCATCCTGATGATGAACTTCGTGTGGCGATACATCGACGAGCTGACTGGTAAGGGTCTCGAATTTTCTACGATAACGGAGCTTGTCGTATGCGCTACGGCCAACATGATCCCTATGGGTCTGCCGTTGGCATTGTTGCTATCATCCATCATGGCGATGGGTAACCTCGGTGAGCACTACGAGCTTCTTGCGATGAAGTCATCGGGAATGTCCATCATGCGTATTCTCCAGCCTCTGATTATCATCGTGGGCCTCATCTCAGTATTCAGCTTCTACCTCACAAACAACATCATCCCTGCGGCAAACCAACGCATGTTCGACATCCTATTCGACATCCGCGAGCAACGCCAGGAGCTTAAGTTCCAGGACGGCATGTTCTTCAACGGCCTACCCGACATGAACATCCGCGTTGGCCACCAGGATGAGAAGAGCAACGAGCTACACGACGTACTTATCTTCGACACGCGTGACGCGAATGGCGACATGACTACCACCGTGGCAGAGTCGGGACATATACGCATGTCGGACGACAAGGGTTACCTCTATGTGACGCTACATGATGGCGTTACGTACGAGCATACGCGTAGTGGCATGTGGTACGACAAAAACAGCATGCGCATCCACCATTTTACACGCCAGGATGCCACAATACCCATCGAGAAGGTGGCCATGCCCGAGGGTGACATGTCGCGCGAGTTCTCGGAGTCTAACACACGTAATATGAGCGGTTTGGAGGACCTTATGGACTCGCTAAAGATACAGATGGAGTACTACAACATGGTGAGCCTCACGCCCACTGTGAAGCGCCAGATATTTGTGCGCGACACCACCATCTTCCCCGACGATAGCGTACACATAGACCGCACGGCATTCAAGCCTATCAACTTCTATGACTCTATCACGGACCTATCTATTCGCGAGCGTGCAAAGGTATATCAGGCGGCATACAATCAGGCTCGCTCGGCACAGGGATCATATAGCTTCGATGAGCAGTCGTCGAAGATTCCGCTCACGCAGTACTACCGCTCACTCAACGAGTGGCACCGCAAGCTCACGCTGCCCATATCTATCCTTATCTTCTTTATGATTGGTGCACCTCTTGGTGCCATCATCCGTAAGGGAGGCTTGGGTCTGCCCGCTGTGATTTCGGTTATCTTCTTCGTTATCTTCTACGTCATCAGCATCTGGGGCGAGAAGATGTCTAAGGAGGGCACGTGGGATGCGCTATACGGCATGTGGCTGCCGATACCGATATTTATGTTGGTGGCTATATACCTCACCATCAAGGCTAAGAACGACTCGTCGTTGCTCGATACCGACTGGTACGATGTGCGCATACGCCGCATCGCAAAGCGCATAAAGAAGCTATTTAAGCGTTCGAAGAAGAGTACAAAGTAAGACAATAAAAGAGTAAACATATGGATGCTAAGAGTCTAAGAATAGTATTTATGGGTACGCCCGAGTTCGCCTCTACCTCGCTTAAGCACTTGGTGGCTGAGGGCTACAACATTGTCGCTGTGGTGACAACTCCCGACAAGCCCGCAGGTCGCGGTCAGAGGGTACACGAGAGCGATGTTAAGTGCACAGCGCGAGAGTTGGGTCTCCCCATCCTCCAGCCCGAGAAGCTACGCGATGAGGCCTTCCTCGCTGCACTCAAGGAGCTAAACCCCGACCTCGGCATCGTCATCGCCTTTCGCATGTTGCCCGAGGTTGTGTGGGCTATGCCTCGCCTCGGCACATTCAACCTCCACGCCTCGCTATTGCCCCAATATCGTGGTGCTGCGCCCATCAACTGGGCAATCATGAATGGTGAGAAGGAGACGGGCGTGACCACCTTCCTACTCAACCACGAGATAGACAAGGGCGCCATCATCGAGCAGGAGCGCACAGAGATACTCCCCGAGGACAATATCGGCACGCTCTACGACCGCCTGATGGAGATAGGCTCACATCTCGTGACACGCACCGTGGATAAGCTCGCCGATGGTAACTACACCACCATCGAGCAGATGCACATCGACGAGGCTACGCTTAAGCCTGCGCCCAAAATCTTCAAGGAGGATGGCCGCATAGATTGGCGTCGCAACGCCGAGGATATACACAACCTCGTGCGAGGCCTCTCACCCTACCCCGCTGCATGGACACCTATATATAAAGATGGTGAGGAGTGCGGCTCGGCAAAGGTCTATACCACACACTTTGAGCTATGCAACCACAACACCACTCCCGGCACGCTCAAGACCGATGGTCGTACACACCTCGCCGTGGCTGCTGCAGATGGCTGGGTATATATCGAGGAGTTGCAGATGGCGGGTAAGCGCCGCATGGCAATAAAGGATGTATTGCTCGGCTGGCGACTCTCAAACGAGACATTCCAGGCGTAGAGATTTATTATATAAGGACTCAAAGGTTTTGAAGGGTTCGAAAGGGTGGAGCATCCTTTTGAGCCCTTTATAGGGAGATTAGGGTATATCACCTTAAACTCCCTAAATTCTCTAAATTCCCTAAGAGACAAGAGGGACCAAAGAGACAGGACAAGCAGACAAACAGACAAACAGACAAGCGGACAAGTAGACGAGGGAGCGAACTGCATTTGGGAAGCGTGTTCGTATTTGTCGCTTTCGTCCGTTCGTCGCTATCATCCCTATCACACTAATCACACACCCCCACCCCCTGTGATTTTGTGATTTTGTGATTTTGTTACAAACAAGAGCGCGTCCTCAATACACCTGTTTGCAGCTTGTTTGTTTGTTCGTTCGTTTTTCCTATAAAAAAGAACGAACGAACAATAGAGACGAGAGAGACCCAAGGAGACCGAGAGACCACAGAGACCAAGAGAAGTCGCTATTAGCATTTATGTATATATTATTGTATCATAGTTGATATATTAAATGGTAGGAGAGTAGATGGGGATAAATATATCCTCATACTACTCTCTCTACCCTTGTCTGTAGCATCAATATCTCTCTGATACTATCAATATAATTACTATTGACACTCTCTTTGTTTAGTGTTTCACTGTTTCAAAACATAGGGAAATGAAACAGTGAAACATGAAACATGCCCTCTAACCTTAAGAGACAAAAGGAACATAAGAGAAGTCGCTATCAGCGTCGTTGTCCGAGCCATCCCTTATGTCCCTTTAGTCCCTATCGTCTCTTGCGTCCCTATGTATACCCGCGATGCTGAAGCGACCAACTTTGGGATGGTAAAAAAGAAAAACCCCCGTAGAAGTTGTTCTACGAGGGTTTTTAGTACCCAGAGCCGTTGCCTTGGCAAGGGTGTAAATCGGGGATCCAAATGAACTAATTGCGTGATAATGAATGGTTTTATAACTGATTGATACTGAATGCTTGTAACTAATTGGGGTTTCGATGTTTATGGGTAATCTGCGAAAAATACCCTCAATTTTAGTGTGATAAGGTGACCAAAAGTGACCAACACTATATATTTGCGTAAAAATGAGGCGTTCTGCGTGATATCTATTAGCAGGGGATATAAAGAAAATGAGTCTGTCTAACAATCAAAAAAGTTAGGCAGGCTCTATTTATTATAAAGTTAAACATTTCAGGATATTGGCGCTTTTTCGCGATTTTAGTATTAGGCGACTGGCACATGCGTAGCAGAATAGCCAGAATCGTTATTA
>JAFYWG010000054.1 GCA_017558115.1 Alistipes sp. | reverse complement strand
TGGTTCATACTACCCATTCGGTGGCTATGGCGAGGGTAACATCGTATATCCTATCAAGCCCGTAGGTTATAACGCCGACCTTAAGTGGGAGACTACTACTACTTACAACGCAGGTGTTGACTTGGGCTTCCTCGATGGTCGCATCACAGCAAGCGCAGACTTCTACTACCGCGAGACTAAGGACCTCTTGAACTGGACTCCCGTTCCTGCAGGTGCTAACCTCACTAACTACCTCAACGCAAACATCGGTGACTTGCAGAATATCGGTGTCGAGGTTGAGTTGAACGCTATCGCTATCCAGACTAAGGATTGGTACTGGAATATCGGTGCTAACGTAGCATGGAACAAGAACAAGATCACTCGTTTGACTAACGACGACGAGGCTGAGGGTTACTACGGTGTTGACACTGGTGGTTACTCAGGTGGTGTTGGTGGTACTTGCCAGGTTCAGCAGACAGGCCAGCCTACTAACTCATTCTACGTATACCAGCAGATCTACGACGCAAACGGCAACCCCATCGAGGGCTTGTACGTTGACCGCAACGGTGACGGCGTAGTTAACGAGAGCGATAAGTATGTTTACAAGAAGGCTGCTCCCGATGTAACTATCGGTTTCAACACACAGCTCTCTTGGCGCGCACTTACACTTGCTGTATCGGCACACGCTAACATCGGCAACTACGTTTACGATAACATCTCTTCAAATGGTGAGCTTTTGACCGACCTCTGGACAAACAACTTCACTAACAACCGTGTTATCACTGCTCCTCAGACAAACTTCCGTACTTCTGGTCAGTACTTGAGCGACTACTACGTACGTAACGCGTCATTCCTCAAGATTGACAACATCACTTTGAGCTACCGCTTCAACCTCGGTAAGGCTTGCGACCGCGGTCTTTCACTCGACTTGTTCGGTACTGTATCAAATGTAGCTACAATCACTGGTTACAAGGGCATCGATCCTGAGATCTTCTCTGGTATCGACAACAACATGTACCCACGTCCTCGTACCTACATCCTTGGTGTGAAGTTCAATTTCTAATCGTCTAAAATCGAATTTGTATTATGAAAAATATTAAAGTTTTAATGTTGGCTGTTGCCGGAGTATTTACTCTTGGCTTGAGCTCGTGCGTTAACGATTTGGACGTAACTCCTATCGATCCTAACGTACAGCTTCCTCAGGATGTCTTGAAGGACGAGGCAGCTTTCGAGGCTTTGCTTGCAAAGTGCTACCAGGGTCTTGCTTGCTCATCTTCAGATGGTGCTAATGGCGGTCCCGATATTAGTGGTGTTGACGGTGGTTTCGGTCAGTACCTCCGTGCATACTTCAACCTCCAGTGTTTGACAACTGACGAGGCTACTTGCTGCTGGAACGATACTGGTCTGCCCGATATGCACAACATGAACTGGCAGGCATCAAACCAGTTTATCGTTGCTATGTACTATCGTATTTTCTACCAGATTGGTCTTTGCAACGAGCTCATCCGTCAGGTTGAGGCTAACCCCGCAGGTGTTCAGTTCCAGAATAAGGGTGCTCTCATCGCTGAGGCTCGCGCATTGCGTGCATTGTCTTACTACCACGCTATCGACATGTTCGGTAACGTGCCTTTCCCTACTGAGAATGATGCTGTAGGTGCTGTTGGCCCCAAGCAGATCAACCGCGCTGACTTGTTCGATTACATCGAGAAGGAGTGTAAGGAACTTATCGAGGGTAACGACCTCGCAGCTGAGGGTACTAACGTGTACGGCCGTTGCGACAAGGGCTTCGTGAAGATGATTCTTGCTAAGTTGTACCTCAACGCTGAGGTTTACGTAGGCCAGGATCGCTACGCTGATTGTGCTGCAATCTGCGAGGACCTCGTAGGTAAGTACAACCTCCACACTAACTTCGCTGAGTTGTTCTGCGCAGACAACCACCTCCAGACTGCGAACTCTACTTTCGGTGCTGGCAACGAGATTATCTTCGCTGTTCCTCACGATGGTATCAACACTACATCTTACGGTGGTACTAACTTCCTCATCTTCGCTGGTACAGGTGGTGACATGATCCCTGCAGGTATCTCTTCTGGTTGGGGTGGTTTGTCAGTAACTAAGCAGGTTGCAGAGCGCTACGCTGAGGGTGACGCTCGTGCTATGTTCTTCACTGACTACGGCACTGAGATCGTTGACATCTTCACCTTCACTTCAGGTGGTTACAAGTCACAGAAGTTCACTAACATCAACCACGACGGTTCTGCTGCAAGCGCACAGGGTCACGTAGATACTGACTGGCCTTTGTTCCGTGTTGCTGATGCTCACCTTATGTTGGCTGAGTGTGCTGCACGTGGTAAGGCTGACAACGCAAAGGGTCTTGCATCGTTGAACGCTGTACGCGAGCGCGCAGGTCTCGACGCAGTATCTTCTTTCACAGCTCAGGATGTTCTCGACGAGCGTTCACGCGAGCTCTTGTGGGAGGGTTGCCGTCGTTCTGACCTCGTTCGCTATGGTCAGTTCACAACCGACGCATACCTCTGGGAGTATAAGGGTTCTGCAAAGGAGGGTCAGGCAGTTGCTGAGCACCGCAACCTCTTCCCATTGCCCCCTGCAGATGTTAACGCTAACTCTAACCTCAAGCAGAACGCTGGTTACTAATAGCGTAGTTAGTCACGTCTAACAAGTAAAACTAACAGGAAATGAAAAAGTTATTATATAGCATTATGGCTCTTGCGGGTCTCACGATGGCATCGTGTACCCAGGAGCATATCGATGTGCAGTACATTCCAGAGAACGCTGTGGCACCTGTTTTGGGTGACATCCAGGGTTGCGAGCTCGCAGAGGATGGTGCTGACATCGTTGTAGAGTACACCAAGGCTGACTTCGGCGTAGCTACTGCACAGTCTCATAACCTCTACGTTTCAAAGTCTGAGGATATGGCTGATATGAAGAAGGCTAAGGCTACTTTCGATGATACTACTATCACTCTGAAGCAGGCTGACCTCAACGTTACTGCTTTGGATTTCGCAGCAGCTGGCGAGGAGGTAGACTTATACTTCGCTATCGTTGCAAACCTTAACACTGACAAGGGCGCTGCTGTTGCAGGTACTGACCTTCAGTCAAACGTTGTTAAGGCAACATTCAAGTCATACGTTGCTGACGTATTGCCATCTGAGAAGTTCGAGAAGGTATGGGTTATCGGTGACTACTGCGGTTGGGATCACGGCAAGACTCAGTTCCTCTTCGACTACACTGCTTCAGGTACTACATTCACTGGTGTCGTAGACTTTGCTGATAAGGCAGCTAACGGCTTTAAGCTTACTGGTGTTGCTGGCTGGGATGACACTTGCAACTGGGGCTTGGAGGACAACTCTACTGCTGAGGCTGAGGCTACATCACTCCAGCTTATCACTGGTGGTGGCTCACAGGATATCAAGTGCTACGCTAAGCGTTTCTACGGCTTCGAGTTCGACAATACTTCTTTGGTATTGAAGAAGACTTGGAGTGCTAACCAGATTGGCGTTATCGGTTTGAACGGCGATTGGGATAACGATATCGTTATGGAGTACAACCCCGTTTGGACTCGCTTCTACGTAGATATCGAGGCTACTGCTGATACAGAGATGAAGTTCCGTGCTGATGCAGGTTGGGACCTCAACTGGGGTGTTGACTGCGCACAGGGTGGCGACAACATCAAGGTTGCTGCTGGTAAGTACCGCGTATACTTCAACCCTGCAACAGGTCTTATCGAGTTTAGCGCATCTAAGTATGGCACTGAGGAGGATCTCACTGGCGGTGGTAACAATGGTGGTGGTAACGAGGAGCCCGAGGGTCCTGTTACTGAGCCAGACCGTTGGGGTGTTGTAGGTACTCTCACATCATGGGGTGGTGCTGCTGACCTCTACATGAGCGAGGTTGGCGAGAACCTCTTCGTTCGTATGGGTGTTGAGCTTACTGCAGAGGACCAGTTCAAGGTACGTTACAACAATGGTTGGGATATCAACGCTGGTGCTGCTGGCGATGTAGAGCCTTTCGCAGTTACTGTAGGCGAGGAGCTCACATTGGTAGGCGGTGGTAAGAACCTCTCAGCTCCTGCTGGCACTTACGATATCTACTTCAACGCTGATAGCTACAAGATGTGGGTTATGAACCCAGGCGAGACTCCTGGTGGTGTTGAGGTTAAGGTTCCTAAGTTCTACGCTGATGTAACTGCTACAGGTTGGACTAACTGTAACATCTATGGTTGGGGTGACCTCGGTGAGTATGGCGGTGGCTGGCCTGGTACAGCTCTCTCTACAGAGACTATTGATGGCAAGGAGTACTACGCATATACTTTCGATGCTTCAGCTATTGGCAAGACCATCTCTGTTATCTTCAACAACGGTTCTGAGCAGACTGTAGATATCAAGGACATCGTTCTTGACAAGGACTACATCTTCACTCTTACTGAGAAGGATGCTAACGGCAAGTGGCTCGCTACTATCAACGGTGAGGCTCCCGTAGAGCCTGAGAAGCCAGCGGTTACTACTTACGGCCTTATCGGTGAGTTCAACGGCTGGGGTGATGATGTTGACCTCGTAGCACGTGGCGACGGCTGGTATGTAACAGAGGGTCTCTCAGTTACTGCTGGTAAGCTCCTTATCCGTTTGAACGACGCTTGGGACGAGAAGTTCGGTAACGATGGCTCTACACTCGTTATTGGTGAGAACACCTTGACATACGGCGGTGCTGATATGTTGATCGAGACTGGCACTTACGACTTCTACTTCAACCCTGCAACCTCTAAGTTGTTCTTGGTTAACGCAGGTGATGAGGATCCTACTGCTGGTGTTGCTGTAAACTACGGTCTCGTTGGTACAATCAATGGTTGGGGTGGTTCACTCGATATTCCTTTCGAGGCTATCGGTGACGGCGGTTACAAGCTCCTTGGTCAGACATTGACTACTGATGACGCAGTTAAGATTCGTGCTAACAACGAGTGGAACGATGCTGAGAACTATGGTCTTGCATCAGCTGGCGTACTCACCACTAACGCAGCTAACACTCTTATCTGCGGCGGCGGTAGCGCTGACATGAGTGTTGCAGCAGATGGTACTTATGACTTCTACTTCTATCCCGCAGAGTTGACACTCTACGTAATGGAGGCTGGTCAGGTTCCTGCACGCTAATTCCTAATTAATACCACGCGCGCTCGTGCGCGTGGTATTACCCTTGGTCGGGCGACTTTGATCGGTCTCCCGACCCCTAACAAAAGAGTGAGAGTATGAAAAAGTTACTTTGGGGCATTGTGCCTATGTTGATGCTTGCAGCGGTAGCTTGTGGCGGCGATGAGGATGTTAAGTTCCCCGACAAACCAAATCAGGAGGAGCCAAAACCCGAGGAGCCAAAACCTAAACCTGGCCCTATGCCCGAGGTGGAGAAGTTCTACAAGGGTACGACTATGTCGTTTGCGAACTACCTCATAGATTTCGGCTTGGTATACCGCGAGAATGGCGAGGTGATGAACCCCTACAAATCCGTTAAGGATCATGGTGCTAATATCGTGCGTTTGCAGCTCGACCGCGTGGCATTTCCCGAGTATAACGGCGTGACTATCGACTGGCAGCAGTGGGAGCGCGTAGTGGAGGATGCCAAGTGCGCAAAGGCTGAGGGTCTCGACATCATGCTTACGTTAAAGCCCGACTACGACAAATATACGGCAACAAACGCTACACATAACAACATCCCCGAGGATTGGAAGTCGATGGACGAGAACACACTCGGTGGCGAGTTATACAAGTGGGTCTACGACTCATTGGTAGCACTCCACAACGAGGGCATCGACCCCGTAATCGTGGCAGTTGGCAACGAGGTAAACATCGGCTTCTTGCTTAACGGAGAGCATGATGGGGCACGCACAGCGCGCCTCTTAAACTACGGTCACACGGCCGTACGCGACTATGCACGCGACTGCGGTGTGGAGGTATTGTCTGCAGTACATATCGCCAACCCATCAAAGATTGACTACGTCGACACATACAAACAGAACGGATGTACTAACTACGATATCATTGCCTTATCGTGGTATCCTGGCACAAACATCGGTCACTCGATGGGCTCGTACACCAGCTTCGAGACCTTGGGTAAGGCTATGATGACAAAGCACAGCAAGCGCATCATGATATTGGAGACTGCGCACTCCTTCACCACGGGCACGGTAAATGGCAAGTGGATGGGCGACTGGTGCGACAACTCCTACAACTACCCCGACTGGAACGACGCCACAAACGCCACAAACTACACCCCCGCGAAGCAGCGAGCATGGCTCAAGGCATTAGCCGAGGATGTTAAAGCAGGCGGCGGCATAGGTCTAATCACATGGGGCACAGAGTCTCTGCCTGACCTCTTGGAGGGTAAGGCCGAGGGCCACGGCGTGGGTCTCTACACCTACCCTACTGCTTGGGGCTACGGCTCAACATGGGAGAATAACTCATACTGGGACTTCACCCAAGAGAATAACCTCCACGAGGGTGTCGACTGGATGCAAGACATTGAGTAGCACACTGAAATAATGATACTTAAATAAATTATTATGAAAAAGAAAAACCTAATTCTTTTAGCATTGGTTGCTATCGTAGGTATCATCGCCTATGTAGCAATCACGGGTAAGCCCGCAGCTGAGAAGGCTGAGTTCGCACGTGGTAACGGCTTTGCCGTCATCCCCATGAACATCAAGAGTGGCACTACCCACCACTATCTCACCGACTACTACCCTCAGTGGGAGGGTGCTGACGATGTTACAACAACCGACGAGCGCCTCACACTCACAGCATCAGTTGAGAACTGGGCAGAGTTCGACGTAACAACCACTGCAGATGTTGTTGTTTCTACTATCGAGGTAGTACACGACGGTGCACCCCTCTCTATCGTAGTGTTGGGTGGCGTGCGTGACACTGCTAATAGCTACATGTCATCAGTAGGTGTTGAGGAGGGTGTTGTCGCTATCGAGGCTACACTCCCCGTAGTTGAAGCTGTCGCATTGTGGCAGAACGAGCGCATCGAGGCAGTGGCTGTTGAGGGTAACACCATCAAGGCAACTATCCCCGAGGTAGCAAAGGACTTTGAGCGCTCAGTAATCCGCGTCTTCGCAGCATCTGAGAGCGGCCGCTTCAATGATGTACTCCTTCCTTTGGAGTATGGCGAGGTTGTGACCGACGCAGCACAGTTGCAGCGCACAGACCACCAGGCACAGATCCTCTATTCGTTGATGATCGACCGCTTCTACAACGGCAACCCCGAGAACGACTGGAAGATTAACTCTCCCGAGGTATTGGATAAGGTAGACTACCAGGGTGGTGACATCGCAGGTATCACAGCGAAGATTAACGAGGGCTTCTTCACCGACCTCGGCATCACTACTATCTGGATTTCGCCTATCACACAGAATCCCTACGACGCATGGGGTCAGAATGTAAATCCCGACACTAAGTTCTCAGGCTACCACGGCTACTGGCCTATCTACAGCACCGTAGTAGACAAGCGTTTCGGTACTGATGAGGAGCTTCGTACTATGCTCTCTACAGCACACAATGGCGAGATGAACGTCATCCTCGACTATGTGGCTAACCACCTCCACATCAACTCTCCTGTACTTCAGGAGCACCCCGATTGGATTACACCAGAGTTTGTTGAGACTGAGGATGGCCGCATGGTTGAGAATATCGGCCTCTGGGATGGCGACACACGCCTCACAACATGGTTCGACAAACATATTCCATCACTCGACCTCGAGCGCGTGGAGGTATGCGATCCTATGACCGACTCTGCATTGCACTGGGTGCGTAACTTCGACTTCGACGGCTACCGCCACGATGCTTGTAAGCATATTCCATTGGACTACTGGCGTATGCTCTCACACAAGATGAAGAGCGAGATGCCTAACCGTAACCTCTGGCAGATTGGTGAGACATACGGCGATGTTGAGCTCATCGGCTCATACGTGAAGACAGGTATGATCGACTCACAGTTCGACTTCAACCTCTATCACAACTCTCGCGACGTCATCGCCGATCCTAACCAGTCTATGACACTTATCGCAGCAACTGTTGAGGAGTCGGAGCGTGCTTATGGCTCGCACCACACCATGGGTAACATCACAGGTAACCACGACAAGCCACGCTTTATCTCATTGGCTGGTGGTGACATGGCATTGGGCTGGTACGACGACAAGGCTGAGGGCTGGCACCGCGAGGTGGTTGTAGGCGACATGGATAAGGGTCACGCAGGCTTGCAGTTGTTGAAGGCCATCATCTCTACCGTTCCTGGTGTACCTTGTATCTACCAGGGTGATGAGTATGGTGTTCCCGGTGCTAATGACCCCGACAACCGCGACATGATGACCTTCGAGTGCGAGAACGACTACCAGGTACGCGAGTTCGAGCAGACTAAGGCGTTGTTCCACGCACGTCGCAACTCTATGCCTTTGAACTATGGTGACTTGCGCACACTCTACGTAGACGATCAGGCATGGGTATTCGTGCGCCACTACATGGGTGATTGGACCATCGTAGCGCTCAATGTACGTACAGATGTTAAGACTATCGAGGTTCAGCTTCCCGCATTTGCTAAGTGTGGCTCATTGGAGACCGCAGTAGCTACTGATGGTGCCGCTGTTAAGTGCCTCGGCGAGGGTAAGCTTGAGCTTACACTCCCCGCATACGGCTATATCATTGCTAACAAATAATTAATACACTTTATACTATGAAGAAGCTATTTGCTCTTGTTGCCCTTGTTGCAACATTGGTAGGTTGTGCTACCACACCTAAGCAGGAGGAGACTTCTGTACGCGAGTTTGACAAGTTCAACTCTGTAGTTTACGAGCTCAACGTTCGTCAGGCTACTGAGGAGGGTACATTTGCCGCAGCAGAGGCATACTTGCCCGAGTTGAAGGAGATGGGCGTAGATATCGTATGGCTCATGCCTATCAGCCCTATCGGCGTTGATGGCCGCAAGGGTACTCTCGGCTCATACTACTCTATCATCAACTACAAGGAGATTAACCCCGAGTTCGGTACTATGGAGGACTTCGATCACTTTCTCGCTACAGCTCACGACCTCGGTCTTAAGGTTATCATCGACTGGGTTGCTAACCACACATCACGCGATGCTGACTGGTGGAAAGAGGGTAAGACCGACTGGTACGTTATGGACGAGGCTACAGGTCTTCCTATCGTAGAGTACGACTGGACAGATATTGCAAAGCTCAACTACAACAACTACGAGATGCGCGAGGCTATGATTGACGCTCTCAAGTTCTGGATCGAGAAGGGCGTTGACGGCTACCGTTGCGACGTTGCTATGAACGTTCCTGGCGACTTCTGGGCTGAGGCATGGAAGCAGGTTCGCGCTATCAATCCCGACGTATACCTCTTGGCAGAGGGTGAGGAGCAGTGGTTGCACGAGGCAGGCTTCGAGGCTACATACGCTTGGGAGCTCCACCACATCTTCAACGCTATGGCTAAGGGCGGCAGCGAGACTAAGAACGTTGCTGGCGACGGCACCATCAAGACTGACGCTAAGACCGTTGCAGACCTTAAGGAGTATCTCTCACGCGACGACGAGAAGTATCCCGCACCCGCTATGCGCCTCATGTTCACCTCTAACCACGACGAGAACTCATGGGCAGGCACAGAGTTCGAGCGCATGGGCGATGCACACAAGGCATTCGCAGCCCTCACATTCGTATTGCCTAAGAGCCAGCCACTCATCTACACAGGTCAGGAGATTGGTCTTAGCCGCCGTCTCGAATTCTTCGAGAAGGACTCTGTAGTGGAGCTCGTTGACCTCAACTATGGCAAGGAGTACCGCGAGTTCTACAAGGCACTCTGCGCATTCCGCCACGGCAATGCTGCTTTGGCTGCTGGCAACGACGTAGCACCTATCGTATTTGTTGAGGGTACTTCGGAGAATGTCCTTGCATTCACACGCGAGAAGGATGACAACAAGGTGTTGTGCATCTTCAACTTCTCTGCTGAGCCTGCAAATGTAACAATCACTGAGGCTGCTGCAGGCGAGTATGGTTGCACATGCTGCAACACAACAAAGACCCTCGAGGCTGGCGACGTTGTGGAGCTCGGCGCTTGGGAGTTCATGCTCTTGTCTAAGTAATTTCTAACTATTGGAGTACGCCGCTCACTTCGGGTGGCGTACTCCGTCTATATCTAAGGGTTAATGACATACAAAAATCCTGAATGGAGCTACTCGGCAGTGCTCTATGAGCTCAACGTGCGACAGTTTACCCCCGAGGGTACGTTTGCCGCAGCAATGGAGCGTCTGCCCTTCCTACGCTCGATAGGTATCGACGCCATCTGGCTCATGCCCATCTACCCCATCGGCATCGAGGGCCGCAAGGGCTCACTCGGCTCGTACTACTCTATACGCGACTATAAGGGCGTAAACGAAGAGTTCGGCACGGTGGAGGACTTCCGCAACTTCGTTGAGCGCGCACACGCCCTCGGCATGAAGGTGCTCTTGGACTGGGTGGCAAACCACACAGCACGCGATGCACGTTGGATTGAGGAGCGCCCCGCCAACTGGTACGAGCGTGACGATAATGGCGTGGCTAAGGTGCCCTGGGACTGGACCGACACCGCGAAACTCAACTATGCAAACCACGACGTATGGCGCGGACATATCGAAGCTATGCGTTACTGGGTTGAGCAGTTCAAGGTGGACGGCTTCCGCTGCGACATGGCGATGCTTGTGCCCATCGAGTTTTGGCAGGAGGCGGCAGCAGAGTTGCATGCTATAAAGTCCGACATTTTTATGTTGGCAGAGGCCGAGGAGGACAACCTTTTCGACCGAGCCTTCAACATGAGCTACCAGTGGAACATCCACCATATAATGTGTGACATCGCTAAGGGTGCTCGCCGCGTGTGGGATATGCGCAACGCCATACACGCGGAGCGAGCTAAGTATCCTCGCGAGGCTATGCGCATGAGCTTCACCTCAAACCATGACGAGAACTCATGGAGCGGATCGGAGCAGACACGCTTTGGCAATGCCCTCGAGGTTATGACAGCAATGACATTCCTAATGCCCTCCACCATGCCCCTTATCTACACAGGCCAGGAGGTGGGCTACGACCACTCGTTCGAGTTCTTCGAGCGCGACGCCATACCTGTCGAGGTATATGCCGAGAACCGCACTACGGAGCTATACCGCCGATTGTGCGACTTGAAGCACAGCGAGGCAGCCCTTGCTGCTGGCGAGCGCGGTGGCGAGATGATAGAGATTGAGAACAACGCCAAGGACTGCATGATGACCTTCGTACGCGAGGTGCGTGGCAGTCGTGTGGTAGCCATCATGAACCTCTCGCCCTACACCATCCATGCCGACTTTAACACGGGCATCTACGCTGGCATCTACCACAACGCCATCACGGGCGAGCGCACAGAGCTTAAGGAGCATGTCGACGAGTATATTGCACCATGGAACTACCGTATTTTGGTAAAAAAGTAGTACTACAATGAAAAGAGTTTTAACATTTGTGATGTTTATGGCCGTGGCACTCTCAGCCATGGCAGCGAAACCCAAGATTGACGTTAAGCATGTCGAGCCACTATCGTGGTGGGTAGACATGGAGATGCCGTTGCAGCTAATGGTTAACGGCGACGCAATTGCGGAGTGTGAGGTTGAGATATTGCCCGCGGGAGCTGGCGTGGAGGTTACAGCCGTGCACAAGGCAGATAGCCCCAACTACATCTTCATCGATGTGGCTATCGCCGAGGATGCTAAGGCTGGCGACTACACCCTACGCTTCACTAACGGCAAGGGCAAGCTTGATTATAAGTATACTATAGGCGAGCGCAGAGAGGGTTCACGCGAGCGCGAGAGCTTCACCACAGCCGACTTCGTATACCTCATCATGCCCGACCGCTTCGCTAACGGCAACACCGCTAACGATAGTACCAACGACACGGCAGAGAAGGCAGACCGCACTAAGCCATGGTTGCGCCACGGTGGCGACCTCGAGGGAATGATTGCGCACCTCGACTACATCGCCGACCTCGGTGCTACAGCCATCTGGTCGACACCCCTACTTCTCGACAACGAGAATGGCGCGTCGTACCACGGCTACTCATGCAGCGACTACTACCTTATCGACCCTCGCTATGGTAGCAACGAGCTCTTCAAGAGCTACGTCGAGGAGTGCCACAAGCGCGGCTTGAAGGTTATCATGGACATCGTGCCCAACCATAGCTCGACAACACACTGGTGGTATAAGGATCAGCCCTTCCGAGACTGGACACACCAATGGGATAAGTACACGCAGTCGAACTGGACATTCTCTACAAACATGGACTTCAACGCTTCGAAGTCCGACCTCTACCAGATGGAGAGTGGATGGTTTGACCGCTCTATGGCCGATATGAACCTCGACAACCCATATCTCTTGCGCTACTTCCAGCAGTGGGCAATATGGTGGGTCGAGTACTCCGATCTCGACGGCTTCCGCGTAGATACATATCCCTATAACGAGAAGGGCCCCATGAGCGAGTGGTGCCAGGCCGTTATGGCGGAGTATCCCAACTTCAATATCGTGGGCGAGGTGTGGACATCGTCTATTCCTCAGCTTGCATACTGGCAGGGCGACAACTACAATAAGGATGGCTTCAACTCACACCTTAAGTCTATCATGGACTTCCCTCTCCACGACGCTATTCGCGCTGCGATGACCGAGAGTGGCAATGGTGGCTGGGGCGCAGGCATGACACGCGTCTACGATGTTGTTTCGCACGACTTTGTCTACCACGACCTCTCAAATATGATGATCATGGCAGCAAACCACGACACCGATCGCATCGGTGATGTATGTGAGGGCGATGCACGCAAGATGAAGATTGTGGCTACGCTACTATGCACCATGCGCGGTATGCCACAGATTTTGTACGGCGACGAGCTTATGTTCCGCTCTACAGACCGCTCTAAGGGCCACCCCACACTTCGTGTAGACTTCCCCGGTGGCTGGGAGGGTGACGCCGTTAACCTCTTCAACCGCGAAGAGCATACTGGCGACCAGAAGGAGGTCTTCGACCACACACACGCCCTTATGAACTGGCGTAAGTCGAAGGAGGTTATCCACACAGGTAAGACCCTTCACTTCATCGACCGTGACAATACATATGCCTTCTTCCGCTACAACGACGCGGAGGTGGTATTCGTTTATGTCAACAACTCTAGCGAGGAGCACACCGTGCCCTGGGCACGCTACGCAGAGATTACGGATGGCCTCACCGAAGGTCGCGACGTACTCACGGGCAATAGTGTTAAGATGGACAATTTGAAGGTTGCACCTATGACATCTATCGTTGTTGAGTTCACACGATAAGAGAGTATATTAATAATAGAGAGAGGGTTGGTAATTTTGCCAACCCTCTCTCTATTATTTAGTAATACCCAAGCCACTACACTCTCTCCTCTTGGCTCCAATCCTTGTAGGGGTGCTCGCGGAGGTGGGAGTTGTAGAAGCGCTTCTCGCCCGTAACCTCACGGCCTAACCACGCGGGGAGCTCCACACTCTCCTCTTCCGACTGCAGTTCTATCTCCGCCATTACAAGGCCCTCGTTCTCGCCAAAGAACTCGTCGACCTCGATGGTGTGGCCGCCATACTCCACGTAGTAGCGCACCTTGTCAATTACCGCGCCCTCGGCGAGGTGCAGCAGCTCCATGGCCTCCTTCACCTCAATCTCCTTCTCCCACTCGTAGCGCGAGAGACCTCCATTACGCGATGGCCCCTTAATGGTGAGCCATGCCCCGCTATCACCGATGCGCACACGCACCGTGCGACGTCCAGAGGCGATATATCCCTGGATGAGGTGCATAGAGTTGTGGGCGAGATGTCTAAACTCGCCCACAACCAAATACTTACGTTCTATCTCCTCGGCCATACTACATCTCGGGAGCGAACATTGGATCCCACGATGGAAGCATGATAGGCTTCTGCTCCAAGAGCTTAAGTGTCTCTGCGGGGAAGTACTTCTTGTTCACAACAACGCGGAACATATACTCCTCAAACCACTCGTCAGTCATGATGAGGTTACCCTTCCAGCCAGCCTGAGGACCCCAGCTATTCTCCACCATCCACTTCTTAGCATTGCCCTGCTCGTCGAGATCTACGGCGATGAGTGTCATAGCGTGTGATGAGCCACTTGCAAAGGTGCGCACGCGCTCCTCCTTATTCATGGGGAACTCTACGCCCATAAGCGATGCGTAGTCGAAGTTGTTAACATCGAGCGTACCCTTCTTCGAGAGCAAGAACTTACCCACATCGCAAGAGAAGTACATAGCGGTATTATCTTTGATAGACTCAATAGCGAGAGCCTTAACCTCGTCGATGGGAAGGTTCAAATATACCCAGTTGTCACCATCATACACGTGGCGGTCGTACTCAATCTCGTATACCTTGTAGTATTCACGTGTGGGGTCGTTCATCACCATCACAAAGTCCTCCTCGAGGTCGAGGTCGCCGAAGTACTCAGCATAAAACGACTGGGGAGTGTAGGTCTTGGTGTCTACGACATTGCCATCCTTATCGCGACGTGTCCACTCGAACTCGGTGGGAGGAACGCCATATGCGCGAACAAGCATAGAGTAGATCTCGGTGAGCATCTCGGTCTTGAGCGCAACGGTTGAGCGGCGATCCTTCTGCGCGCGAAGCTTAAGGCCAAACTCACGGAGCTTTAGCGAGAGGAGGTTACCCACCTGACCAGTATTATTAGACTGGTAGTTCTCGGGCATAACCTCCGAGGGCACAACGCCATACTTCATAACAAGGTTCGATACACCAGTAAACTGACCACCATCATTCAATGGGTTCTTGAACAACCACTCCACCTGGCGATCCTCCATGGGGAGGCTCTTAGTGTCGATAACTGCCTGGAGGAACAAATTACATTTCTCGAGCTGGTCGTAGAAGAAGATATAGTTCTGCGAAAACTCCATCTCAGCGAGATTCTGCTCGTCAATCATCTTGGCACGCAAGACGTTAAGACCAGTAAATATCCAACAGCGACCCGACTGGTGCTGGTCGGTAATGCCCTTAGTCTTCACGCGGTGCGAGAAGTTAGTGTCTATCATTGCGAGGTTATCTGCATTTGTTGCAAGTTCAGCAATGGGGTTAGATGCCATGGCGTTGCGCGCAGCACGCTCAGCAGCGCTATTTGTCTGACCAAGGCGAATCTGCTGCATCATCTCGGCTGTGATACCGCCCTTATCCTGCTGGGCAGAGGCTGTGCCAATGGCCATAACAGCCACGGCAAGTGTAATCAATCGTTTCATAGTTATTCGTTTTTAAGTTGAAATATTCACTACAATTAATAACACCCAGTTACGGGGTTTATTGCCACAAATATACTGAAAATTTTGATAATAACGCCATACGCGAGAACACATATCCCGCATTTTTTGTATATTTGCACGAATATTGCTTACCCGCAACTCTATGGCTGAGTGAGCAAGCTTAAAAACAAGAAATAACATAGCAACATATTTTCGAAGATGAGATACCTTAAACTTATGGCACTCGGCGTCATGCTCCTACTTGGCGCATGCAACGCACAGCGTAACGTGCTATATTTGCAGGACATAGAGAGTGGTGCAGAGATTACGCTGCCCGAGAACTACATCATACGCCTCAAGCCCCTCGACCAGATTACCGTGGTGGTAAATAGCCGCAACCCTGAGTTGGCAAAGTCGTTCAACTCCTCGACAAGCTTCAACTCGCTCTCGGGCAATATCAATACTGCCGCAGTGAGCGAGAGTAACCTCCAGGTGCTCACCATAGATGAGCGCGGCTGCATCACCCTGCCCATTATCGGCGAGGTGGAGTGTGCGGGCATGACACGCCAGGAGCTTGCCAAGGAGATTGAGACCCGTATAATCGCGGGCGACTACCTCTCCGACCCACAGGTAAACGTGCGCTTTGCCGAGCTTACAATATCTATCCTTGGCGAGGTGAACAGACCTGGACGCTACGACATCAAGAAGGACCAGTTCACCATACTCGAGGCACTCGCCTTGGCGGGCGACCTCACTATATATGGCGACCGTAGCCAGGTGGCTGTCATTCGCGAGAAGGAGGGTAAGAGCATCGTAACGAAACTCGACCTACGCTCCAGCGACATCTTTTCGTCACCCTGTTACTACCTCGAGCAGAACGACGTGGTGATGGTGAGCCCCAACAAATATAGGGCTGCCACATCCGAAATCAACCAAAACCGCTCGTTCTGGATTTCGCTTGCCTCAACAACCATATCGTTGGCGACACTGGTCATAACAATCATTACCACAACGAAATAGTCCCCCAAAACATAACCCCAATAACGTATGTCACAGCACAAAGAGGAGAATCGCGACACGAACAGCGCAAAGACGCGTAGGTTCACCACGCAGGACTTCATACGATTAATACTCCCAAATTGGTATTGGTACTTAGCATCGCTCATCATCTGCTTGAGTGGTGCTGTGCTATATCTCAAGACCACACCTCCACAATATCTGCGCACCGCAACAGTATTGGTTAAGGACTCGCGCAAGGGCTCAGGCACCGAGGTGACGGCATTTAGCGACATCATGGGTGGCATAGGCCGCCGCTCGGTAGACAACGAGATACATATCTTCAAGTCGCGCCGCCTGATGGAGAGCGTGGTTAAGCGATACGACCTCACCACAGAGTACACCATCGAAGAGCGCCTACGCACCACCGACATATATGGCCGCAGCCCCATGCTCGTGAAGTTCACCGACGAGCATAACGACGCTGTGGGTAGCTTCAAGTATCGCGTAGACCGCGATGGCAACGTGCTTCTCAGTGGCTTCAACGACGACGAGAGCTTCTCTGCGTTGGTAGCCCCTGGCGACACCATAGCTACGCCTCTGGGCAATATCTCACTCATAGCCACACCATACGCCAACGACCTTAGCGAGGTGACTGTATCGAAGCGCGCACTCAACAACGTGGTAGAGGCATACCGCAGCAAGCTAAAGTGCGAGATTGCCGATAAGCAGGCATCCATCATCAATATCTCAATGACAGACGAGGTGCCACGCCGCGCCGAGGATGTGATAAATGGCATTATCGACGCCTACAACCTCGATGCTATCGGCGACAAGCAGGAGATTTCGCGCCTAACGGAGCAGTTCATCAACGAACGCCTCGTGTCACTTAGCGAGGAGCTCAACCTCGCCGACGAGGAGGTAGCCGACTATAAAAAGGATAACCACCTCTACAACCCAGCAACAGAGGCTACAATGAGTGCTGAAGAGATTCAGCAGCTCAAAAACAACGCTCTCTCACTCGAGGCTAACCTCGAAATGGCAAAGTACATACACTCGTATGTCACAGAGGGTGACGACGACATGCGCCTAATACCAGCATCTACGGCTCTGGCAAGTGGTGCATCGAATATACTCACCTCACAAATTGAGGCCTACAACAGCCACCTATTGGAGTATCAGCGCCTTGCAAGCGTGGAGCATAGCAACAACCCCATGCTTGTGGAGCTTAGGGCGCAGCTCATAGCCATGCGTGCTACAATAATATCGTCGCTCGACTCACACATCGCAACGCTCAACCTTCAGATAGAGCAGGTAAACCGAGAGCAGATGAAGGCCGACAACCGCATCGAGGGTTCACCACACAAGGAGCGTGAGTTGCAGTCTATAGTGCGCCAACAGAAGGTTAAGGAGGAGTTGTATATATACCTACTCACGAAACTCGAGGAGAACGCCCTCACGGGTGCTACGGCCGAGAGCAATGCCCGCGTAATAGATACGGCATATGGTAGTGACAAGCCAGTTAGCCCACGCCGCATGTATATCTACGCTATTGCACTCTTAGTAGCGCTATTAGTACCCTTTGCAATTCTCTATATCCTCGAGATGCTCAACACCAAGGTACGCTCACGACGTGACATCGAGGAGGTTGTTACAGCCCCCTTCCTCGGCGACATACCCTACCACAGCGGTAAGCATGAGCGTGGCAACGTGGTTCGTGAGGAGAGTCGCGACGCTGTGAGCGAGGCATTCCGCATGCTACGTGCAAACCTCAGTTTCATGGCTATATCGGAGAGCGTAAAGGTCATCATGGCGACATCGTCGATACCCCACAGCGGCAAGACCTTTATCTCGACAAACCTCGCAGCAACACTCGCAGCAACAGATAAGAGCGTGGTGCTCGTAGATCTCGACCTACGCCGTCGCACCCTATCGAAGCAGATGGGACACCGCAACGACCGCCGCGGCGTGACAAGCTACCTCACAAATACGATTGGCTCGCTCAACGACGTGATAATAAAGGATGAGATTGAGGGTGTAGATACCATCTTCTCGGGTCCTCAGCCCCCCAACCCCACCGAGATGCTTATGTCCAAACGCATGAAGGAGTTTATCGAGGAGCTACGCGCACGCTACGACTACGTTATCATCGACAGCGTGCCCGCAATGGCTGTTGCCGACGCTGTTGTTATCGATTCTCTCGTAGACCTCACGCTCTACGTCATCCGCGACGGTAACCTCGACCGCAACCAGCTGCCCGACATCGAGCGTTTGCACAAAGAGAAGCGCATACACAACATGGGCGTAGTATTCAATGGCGTTAAGCAGTCGAAGCATGGTTACGGCTACGGCTATGGCTATGGCTACTATAGCGACGAGGAGCTCTCGCCAGCGAAGATGCGCATTAAACGATTCCTATCACTCTTCAAGAAGCACTAAGCCATGGCCAAGGATAGTGGATATATCATTGCTGTAGACTTTGACGGCACCTGCGTCGAGCACAACTACCCCGCCATCGGCATGGAGGTAGAGGGTGCTGTGGATGTGCTACGCGCACTCAACAAGCGCGGACACCGCATCATACTAAACACCATGCGCTCGGGCGAGAAGCTCGATGCCGCAGTCAAGTGGTTCCGCGACCGAAAGGTGGAGCTCTGGGCAGTTAACCGCAACCCCGAGCAAGAAGAGTGGACATCATCCCCAAAGGTCTATGCAGACCTTTACATAGACGACTCGGCACTTGGTTGCCCTATCATGTTTATAGATGGCCTACGTAAGCCCGTGGTTAAGTGGAGCAAAGTGCGCACACTGCTTGAGAACGACGGAATCCTATAACTAATTAGGAATGAGAAATTAGGAATAACATTGATGCTGACATAATAACAGAGGTAATAATACCAAAAGGAAACACCATAGGATCGTACATAACGTACAACCTATGGTGTTTTCTTTAAGGATGTGCCGCTTACGCGTCACTATCACAACAAATTATGAGGCGATGTTACAATATTGCTTATACTTTCTCATAACCTCGTTAACGTAGCCCTCCGTTTGGCGGCTACCAGTAAAGCGACCACTCTCCACGATGTCGAGTTCGTAGTAGGTAGAATCTGCCTTAAGGTCAAGATAGTAGCGTACAGACTCCCATGAGTTGGGATTAGCGCCCTCGCTACGTGCAAGACGTCGAGCATCCATGACGTGGCCTATGCCGGCATTGTAGCTTGCAAGGATGATGCTGAGGCGGTCCTCAGCAGGTGTAGATGCGGGAATACGAAGCATATCCTCAAGCTCCGAAAGCAACATACCTGCAAGACGTACATTAGTCTTTGTGTCGTTGATACTCTCAACTGGAACATTGAAATGGCGAGCTACAACGGGGCGTATCTGCATGATACCCAATGCACCCTGTTTAGACTCAAGGTCCTCGATAAAGCGTGACTCGCTATATGCAATAGCGCTCATAAATCGCCAATCAAGGCCCTCATCCTCGCCAACCTCACGCATAATAGAGTCGAAGCGAGAGATAATGTATGGCTCCTCTACCGTCGCGGCGAGAGCCTCCGAAGTGGTATCCTCCTCCACTACCTCAACATCTACAGATACGATGTTGGGGGCTGTGTGAGGCTGTCCCACTGTTGATTCATAGGCCACAAGTGTGGTGGCCGCAAGAACCATAAACGAAAACTTTTTTAGCATTGTGTAATAGTTTGTGGGCTGCTTATACGAGTGTAAAACGCGCCGTTAGTCGTAGAACGACCAAGAGATACCCAACTTGAACATTCGCGGATTGAGCGGATAGCGAGCAACCTGGAAGTACTCACCATTGCCAAACAAGTTCATATTCAAGTGCTGAACTTTCAGCAGGATACGCATGCGCTTCCACTTAGCCGATATAAAAGCATCGATGTAGGGATAGTTGCCTATCTTCACCTCGCGCTGGTTATAAAAGGCTGAGAGTGCAGGGTTGTAGCCAGGAGCATAGTAGGCCGTATTGAAGCGGCCATCCAAGCCTACCTGCACACGCAACACATCGCGCTTGACCCAGAACTCGTAGTAGTACGAGAGGTATGCGCTGAATGTGGGTACGGGGAGCACATATTCATCGGACGTGATTTGCACCAATGCCCTGTGATCGAGATGGAATCCCGCAATGCGGAAATCCTTGCGAGCATACAAACTCGTGAGACTAACAATGCCAGGGTTCTGCGCTACACGGCTGTCGTTGCCGTAGTAGATCATGTTTTTAACAACACCCTGCCATGCCCCGAGCTCAAGTGCGATGTCGGGGACAGAGAAGCTAACCTCGAAGCGAGTTTCAGACTCCTTACCAAAGGAGTTAAACCATACATAGTGGTTTGAGAATAGATTCTCGTGCCAGTAGCTTGGCGAGCGGAGCTCCTGACGGAAGCGTCCGGTGAGAATCAGAGGATGTTCACGGATGAAGGCCCTAAGGGTGATCTCAGCACCAACTGAGAGGTCTCCACCACGATAGCCCGAAGGGTGATACTTAACATCGGCCCTCCAATCTGCATATCGCTTTATCATACCGCTCGCCGCGCCATATAGATACCACGACGTGCGCTTATCACGGGTCATATTGCCTCGGACATAGTCCTTTAGACGCATATATGAGTAGGTGTGGATGTCAAAGCCGACACCACCATCTATTGTCGACACAGCACCATAGCGATCCCAGGGCTGCACCTGTACGAAGATCTTATTCGAGATGAGACGCTCCGAGATAGAGTCGCGGGTAGTCTCAGGATTGATGAACCAGTCGTCGTAGTACTCATGTGTTGTGGGAATGTAGTTACCATCATCATCGTAACTACCACGCTCATTTGTGTAAGATGCCTTCTTATCTGTGTAAACCTTCGACCATGAGTTGTACTCGAACTGGTGGCCAATGTACATTGCCGAGAGGTCAGCAATGGAGAAGTCATACTCCGTAACACGCTCGAAGGGGATGGCATAAGCCTGCTTAACGAATACCGAGTGGTTGCGGTAGTGGTTGTGCGCCTCGGACGACGCCAAACGCATAGGCACACCCGAAGGCATCTCAAATACCGTGTCGGCAATAGCCCACTCGCCTACAACACCACCATTCTCGCGCGTATCTACCATATTATTCATATAGGCAGCATGCACCGAGTAGCGCTTACCGGTGTAGGCAGCACCCACAGACAGGGCATGGTTCTTTGTGCGCTGCCAGTCGTAGCGACCCATGGTGCTACGCGCCTTGTAGCTCACATTTGCCGAGAGTGATGGGGTGATATTCTGCGAGTGTACGAGTTCGAAGTGCTCCTCGCGGTAGCGCTTCTGACCCGACTCCAGATATGTCAAGTTTGTAAGTGGTTTCTTGCTGTTGTAGAATGGCACATTCTCTATACGCGCCGTGTAGGCATCGTATCCACGTGCAAAGGTAAAGTCGCGATCCTGACTGCGGTCGAACCAGTTTACGGGCTGCGACGACTGACCAAGGCCTCCGAGCGCCATATCACCAACACCCTTGCGGTAGAAGACATAGTCTATACGCCAATCAGAGAGCGTGGTATCGAGAGGCATGATGTTTACTCGGTTGTAGTAGCGGTCGACGTTCCACTTCCAGTTAGGCAGCGCTCGCACCGTGTCGGTGAAGTAGTACGACTCGAGGGGCTTACGCTCGCGCTTCTTCTTCGTCGCTGTGGTGTCGGCATCATCCATACCCTCTTCACCCTCCATGCCTGTACCCTCCATACCGGGGATTGTAGAGCCATAGATGTTGGTATTCTCGCCATTACGCTGTGCACGAGCCATTGCGGCAGCGTCGAGCTGTGCGTACGACACATCGGGCAGCACCATTGCCACCACTATCGCCACAGCTGAAAGTATCCACCGCAAATTATTCAACATACCTAAAATTTAATTCTATCTTTATCTCTTTGACTTACCGATAAAGAGCCATCTCAACGTAGAGAGGGCAATATATAGAACGATAATTGCAAGCAACGAGTATGCGGGCACCAAAATAATAAGTGCTATGGCCGCAACAATAAAGCCGTAGCGCAGCTCGTTACCCTTAATGCCGAAGCTCTTGAACTTGAGCGCAAACATGCGTATGGGGCTGATAAGAAGAAGAGATGCCGCAAGTGAGATTACCAAGATAGACTCCTGGTGCAACACCACCTTGCCTGCCTCCGAAAGCAGAGCCAACGACATGAGCATGAGCGCATTGGCTGGTGTGGGAAGACCCTCAAACTCTGCACTCTGCGTAGTGTCGATGTTGAACTTCGCAAGACGCAACACAGAGAATGCAGCAATGATGAGCACACCCCACTTCAACCAACCCATAATCTCGGGGTCGAGACCATAGTAGGATGGAGAGTCGAGGTAGAGGTCATACATCACCACGGCAGGAGCAAGACCGAAGGTCACATCGTCGGCCAACGAGTCGAGCTGCACACCAAGTGGAGAGCTCTGATTAAGGAGTCGTGCAGCAAAGCCATCGAAGAAATCGAAGACCGCAGCAGCGATGATAAGCCAGAATGCAGTCTCGTAGGCGTGATACTGCAAGGTGAAGATGATGGCGGCGCATCCTGCCAAAAGATTTGCTAATGTAAGCATATTTGGCACGGTAAACAGCCTTATTTTCATGTTGTTACTCATCTCTATTATCGTTTTTAAGTGGCTTACTCTCGAAGAAAACAAGCCCAAATATTTTGCAAAGATACAAAAAAATTTTATCTTTGTGTAAATTTATAAAATTTAACGCCCTAAATTAACAGATTTTTAGCGATGAATAGCAATCGTTACTGCGTGATTATGGCTGGTGGCATAGGCACACGCTTCTGGCCGATGAGCCGACAGAGCTGTCCAAAGCAGTTTTTGGATATCCTCGGAACGGGCAAATCATTCATTCGTCACACATTCGAAAGATTTAACAATATTGTTCCAAATGAGAACTTCATCGTAGTGACAAATAGTCGCTATAAGGAGCTCGTCATGGAGCATATCCCCGAACTTGCAGAGGAGCAGATTCTCTGCGAGCCAATAGGTCGCAATACAGCACCCTGCATCGCATATGCCGCCTACACACTGCTAAAGCGCAATCCCGATGCTGAGATGATTGTCACACCTGCCGACCATCTGATACTCAACGAGAACGAGTTTTTATCGATTCTTACCAAGGCACTCGACTTCATCACCGATAAGAGCGCATTAATGACCATCGGTATCACCCCCACACGCCCCGAGACGGGCTATGGCTACATCCAACGCACCAACGATAATAACATCTGCAAGGTGAAGTGTTTCACCGAAAAGCCCAACCGCGAAATGGCAGAGGCATTTTTGGAGTGTGGCGAATTTTTGTGGAACTCCGGCATATTCATCTGGAAGCTCCGCGACATACTTCGCGCCTTTGAGCAGCACCTACCTGAGCACAACGCCCTTTTTGCCGCTGCAGCAGACAAACTGGGCACTGCGGAGGAGGCCGAGGCAATAAAGCATATCTTCTCGGAGTGCAAATCTATAAGCATCGACTACGGCATTATGGAGATGGCCGACAACGTCTACGTCATCAGCGGCGACTTCGGTTGGAGCGACGTGGGCACATGGGGCTCGGTCTATCAGAACCTACGCAAGGATCGCTATGCCAACGCCTACGATCAGCAACAGGTCTACGTCTACAACACCCGCAACACGCTTATCACACTACCCAAGGAGAAGGTGGCGGTTGTAAATGGTCTTAAGGATTATATCGTTGTCGACACGGAGGATGCTCTACTTATCTGCCCTATGAGCGACGAGCAAAACATCAAGAGTTACATCGAGGAGGTGCGCTTTGCCACGGGTGATAAGCACATCTAAACTCTACGACAAAAGTAGATTCAAGGAGGTTGCAGCGATGCGACCTCCTCTTTTTATGCGACATTGTCAATAAATTGTTACAAACATTGCCGAAAAAAGCTATTATTTCTATGAAATAAATCATAATTTTGTCGCGTTGTATTATATATTGGCCTATCACATCGCCTCGTTGGCATGGTGATAGCAACATAACGAATTGAAAATTAGAACTAAATATGAAGAACAAGAAGAACGAATTTGACGAGATGGGCTTAACGCCCGACCTCTTCGATGGCAAACACCAGGTAATACCCATCATATCGGGTGGTGACGACATCATCGAGGATGTTAAGATCCCCGAGGTCTTGCCCATACTTACACTCCGCAGCTCGGTGATATTCCCCGGCTCGGTAACACCCATCACCGTAGGTCGCCCCAAGTCTATCGCACTTGTACGTGCCGTAGATGCTGAGGGTGGCATCCTCGGTGCCGTACTACAGGTTGATAGCGAGATTGAGGATCCTCAGCCCGACGATATGCACAAGATCGGCACATCGGCGCGTATCCTCAAGATTCTCGACATGCCCAATGGCAACCTAACTGTCATCCTTGCAGGTCTCGACAAGATCGAGGTTGGCGAGTACACCATGACACAGCCATACTTCAAGGCTAACGTAACACCAATACAAGACTCTACGCCCGACCCCAAGAATGTGGAGTTCACGGCCCTTGTGGAGTCTATCAAGGAGGTTACGCTAAACATCATTGACATCTCCTCGGCGATGCCCAAGGAGGCTGCATTTGCCATCAAGAACCTCGACTCGAGCCGTGCGATGATTAACTTCATCTGCACCAACATGGAGCTCTCGGACGACGACCGTCAGCATCTGCTCGAGGCACCAGGCCTCTTGGCACGTGCACGCCGTCTGCTCGAAATATTGGTGCGCGAGCAGCAGTTGGCAGAGATTAAAAACGACATACAGCAGCGTGTAAAGCAGGATATCGACAAGCAGCAGCGCGACTACTACCTCCAGCAGCAGGTACGCGTCATCCAGGAGGAGTTGGGCGACAGCGTAGATGCCGACATCGAGCGTTTGCGCGAGGAGGCTAAGAAGAAAAAGTGGTCGGAGGCTACCGCCGCACTATTTGACAAGGAGGTGGCTAAGCTCGAGCGCCTGAATCCATCTATCGCCGAGTACTCCGTGCAGCTCAACTATTTGCAGCTTATGCTCGACCTACCATGGAACGAGATGACAGAGGATCGTCTCGACCTTAAGGCCGTGCGCGAGCAGTTGGACAAGGATCACTTCGGCCTCGACGAGGTTAAGGAGCGTCTTTTGGAGCACCTCGCTGTCATTAAGCTCAAGGGCGACCTTAAGTCTCCCATCCTCTGCCTCTATGGCCCTCCGGGAGTTGGTAAGACATCGCTCGGCAAGTCGGTAGCTGAGGCTCTTGGCCGCAAGTTTGGTCGCATATCGCTCGGTGGCTTGCACGACGAGTCGGAGATTCGTGGTCACCGCCGCACATATATCGGTGCTATGCCTGGTCGTATCATCGAGACCATTAAGCGTTGTGGTGCTTCAAACCCCGTTATCATCCTCGATGAGGTGGACAAGGTATCGCGCTCGAACCATGGTGACCCCTCAAGTGCTCTTTTGGAGGTACTCGACCCTGAGCAGAACACCACATTCCACGATAACTATCTCGACACAGAGTATGACCTCTCGAAGGTACTCTTTATCGCTACGGCAAACAACGTAAACAACATATCATCTGCACTCCGCGACCGTATGGAGATGATCAACATCCCTGGTTACATCCTTGAGGATAAGGTGCAGATTGCACGCGAGCACCTCATCCGCAAGCAGCGCGAGGCTCACGGTATCACCGACGAGCAGTTCAACATCACCGATGAGGCTATCGTGCAGGTCATCGAGGACTACACTCGCGAGTCGGGCGTACGTACCCTCGATAAGATGGTGGCAAAGATGGCTCGCAATCGTGCCAAGGCCGTTGCCTTCGAGCAGGAGTACACTCCCGTGGTGGGCAAGGAGCACGTGGAGACTATGCTCGGCAAGCCTAAGTTCCTCAACGATCGCTACGACATCGCTGGCATGCGCGGCGTGGTTACTGGTCTTGCATGGACCGAGGTGGGTGGCGACATTCTCTACATCGAGTCTATCCTCACACCTGGTAAGGGCAAGATTAACCTCACGGGCAACCTGGGTGACGTGATGAAGGAGTCGGCAACCATCGCCTACGAGTGGGTTATGGCACACCACACAGAGCTCGGCATCGACCGCAAGATGTTCGAGGAGTGGGATCTCAACATCCACGTTCCCGAGGGTGCAGTACCCAAGGATGGCCCATCGGCGGGTATCACCATGGTGACTTCTATCGCCTCGACATATACAGGTCGCGAGGTCAAGGAGCGCATAGCAATGACTGGCGAGACAACGCTCCGTGGCCGCGTAACTGCCGTAGGTGGCATCCGCGAGAAGATCCTCGCCGCAAAGCGCGCAGGCATCCAGGAGCTTATCCTCTCGGAGGAGAACCGCAAGGATATCGAGGAGATTAAGGCTGAGTACCTTGAGGGTCTCACCTTCCACTTCGTAAATACCAACGACGAGGTTTTGCGCCTCGCCCTAAAGTAAGATAATGAGAGTCGCAGCCATCATACCAGCACGCTACTCTTCGACAAGACTTCCGGCCAAGCCTCTACAAAAGCTTGGCCGTAAGAGTATCATCGAGCGAGTTTACGAGGCCGTACATGCCGTGGTGGAGAGTGTGGTGGTGGCGACAGACGATATACGCATAGCCGAGGAGGTGGAGCGCTTTTGCGGTAGAGCCATCATGACATCTACGGAGCATCGTTCGGGCACAGACCGCTGTGCCGAGGCGCTAAAGAAGATGGGCGGCGACTACGACATAGTGATTAACGTGCAGGGTGACGAGCCCTTTATCCGTATGGAGCATATCGAGGCTCTACTTAGCTGCTTCGACGACCCCGCGACAGATATTGCAACGCTCGCGAAGCCCTTAACGGCGGAGGATGGCATGGAGGCACTACTCAACCCCAACAACGTGAAGGTGGTGACCGACCGCAGGGGACGCGCCCTCTACTTCTCGCGTAGCGCAATACCCTATCAGCGTGATATTGCAACGCAAGAGTGGCTTAACAACCACACCTACCTCAAGCACCTCGGCATATATGCCTTTCGCCCAGACGTATTGCGAGCCATAACTACGCTCGAGACTACGCCATTGGAGCGCACCGAGAAGTTAGAGCAGTTGCGCTGGCTGGAACATGGCTACACGATAAGCGTTGCCGAGACATCCTTTGCAACGATAGGCATCGACACCCCCGAAGATTTGGCACACGCCGAAGAACTCCTCAAAGAGTTATAACGCTACACCCCTTTTGCTAACATGAGTATGCCGACAATCATAGCAGGTCCCTGCGTCATCGAGCCAAACGATGTGCTCGACGAGGTGGCACGTCACATAGCGAGTATCAACGCCACACTCGGCACCAACATCGTGCTTAAGGCCTCCTTCGACAAGGCTAATCGCACCTCGATAGGCTCATATCGCGGTGTGGGCATGGAGCGCGGTCTTGAGATGCTGGCCGAGGCGAAGAGCCGATATGGGCTACGCATAACAACCGACATACACGAGGCATGGCAGGCAGAGCCCGTGAGCCAAGTAGCAGACATTGTTCAAATTCCAGCGCTCCTATCGCGCCAGACTGACCTCATTGCTGCGGCAGCACGACATGCAAAGGTTGTAAACATTAAAAAGGGGCAGATGCTCTCGGCGGAGGATATGCGCCATGCCTACATCAAGGCCATGGAGAGCGGAGCAAAGGAGGTGTGGCTAACCGAGCGCGGCAATATGTTTGGCTACAACAACCTCGTGGTAGACTTCCGCAACATTACCACCATGCGCGAGATGGCACCTATCGTGGTCATGGACTGCACACACTCGGTGCAGCGACCTGGTGCTAATGGCTCACATAGTGGTGGCGACAGCCGATATATCGAGTCGATGGCACTCGCCGCAAAGGCCTTCGGCGCAAATGGTTACTTCTTCGAGGTGCATCCCACACCCGAGGATGCTCTATGCGACGGAGCTAACTCACTACATATCACAAAACTACAATCTCTCATCGAGAGGCTATTATAATCCCCCCCCAATGAAAAATCCCAATGAAAGCATAGTGGCTATAGGTCGCAGTGCAATAGCTAAAGAGATACGCGCACTCGAAGCCCTTGAAGCGCGCCTCGACGATAGTTTCACACAGGCCGTGAAGCTTATTGCAGCGTGTCGCGGTAGGCTTATCGTAACGGGCATAGGCAAGAGCGGACATGTAGCGCGCAAGATTGCAGCGACACTAACAAGCACGGGCACACGTGCCATATTCCTACATGCCGCTGAGGCACTGCATGGCGACCTCGGCATCATTGCACCCGAGGATGTGCTCTTGGCACTATCCTACTCGGGCGAGACAGAGGAGGTGGTGCGCGTGGCAGAGTATGCAAAAACCAACGGTAGCGCTACTATCGCCATGACAGCATCGGCCCACTCATCACTTGCGCATCATGCCGACATCATCCTCAGCACACGCGTGGAGGAGGAGGGCTCAATACTCGACATTGTACCCACGGCATCCACAACGCTGCAGATAGCACTTGGCGACGCCATAGCTGCGGCACTCATCGAACTTAGGGGGTTTCAAGCGACAGACTTTGCGCGCCTACACCCCGGAGGCTACATCGAAAAACGACTACACACCGACAACTAACTAAGCAGAACATACGACTATGAGGCTACGAGAGTATATCACAAAACTTGAGGCTGCGGGAGAGCTACAGCGTATCACCACAAAGGTAGATACGCGCTTCGAGATTACGGAGATCACGGACCGCATATCGAAGAGCGAGGGTGGCGGCAAGGCACTACTCTTCGAGAATACGGGCACGGACTACCCTGTTCTTATGAACATGATGGGTTCCGACAAGCGCATGGCAATGGCTCTCGGCGTCAACGACTTAAGCGATATATCCAAGCGTATCGACAACCTGCTTAAGGAGGTGATGACACCAAAGAATACGCTTATGGATAAGCTACGTATGCTACCCCTACTCAACGACGTGGCTAAGTGGTTTCCACGCAAGAGCAGCGGCCGTGGAGAGTGTCAGGAGGTGGTATGGCGCGGTGAGGAGGTAGACCTCGCAAAGCTCCCCATCATCACATCGTGGCCCTCGGATGGTGGCGCCTTTGTCACCTTCCCCATGGTATGCACCAAGGATCCCGAGACTGGCACGCCCAACATGGGTATGTACCGCATGCAGATATTCGATAAGTGCACAACGGGTATGCACTGGCATCGCCATAAGACTGGTGCGCGCCACTACGACGGCTACAAACGCCTCGGCAAGCGCATGCCCGTGAGTGTGGCTATTGGCGGCGACCCCGTCTACACCTACTCGGCTACTGCCCCCATGCCCGACAATATGGACGAGATGCTCCTTGCAGGCATGCTACGCCAAAAGCCGGTGAAGATGGTCAAGTGCTTGACAAACGACATATGGGTGCCCGCCGACTGCGACTTTGTACTCGAGGGCTATGTAGACCCCACAGAACCTCTCACCGTGGAGGGTCCATTTGGTGATCATACGGGCTTCTACTCGCTTACAGACCTATACCCACGCTTCCATATCGAGGCTATAACATCACGCCGCGATGCTGTCTACCCCGCCACTATCGTGGGTGTGCCCCCGATGGAGGATGCCTACATCGCAAAGGCTACGGAGCGCATATTCCTTGCCCCCATACGCCTTGTCATGCAGCCAGAGGTACGCGACCTCTACATGCCTATGGAGGGTACAGCACACAACCTCGCACTCATATCCATCGCCAAGCGCTACGAGGGACAAGCGGCAAAGGTGGCACAGGGACTTTGGGGTGCAGGACAAATGATGTTCAATAAGTATATGGTTATAGCATCTGAGGAGTGTAATATACGCTCGAAGGATGAGGTGTTTAGACGATTGCATAGCATCGATTTTGAGCGTGACCTTATCTTCTCGGAGGGTATCCTCGACGTTCTCGACCACACGACGCCCACCATGGGTTACGGTTCGAAGCTCGCCATAGACCTAACAAACGTAGATCTCGCCGAGAGACCCTTACAGCAAGCAATACCCGTAACAATGCAACCCGCGGGAGGAGTTGCCGACTATAATGGCGAATACCTCGAGGCATTAGGACTTCTCATTCTCTTTGCCGAAAGTGAGTGGCGAGAGAGGGTTGATGTTGAAGAGTATCTCGACACAAATGGCTGGCATGGGGCAAAGTATGTCGTTGTCTTTGACAATGGCGCTCGCGAGGCTATGACCGCAAGCGATCTACTATGGATTGCGGCGGCAAACTGCGACCCTAAGCGCGATATAACCATTTCACGCAATACGATGATAATCGATGCGCGCTCGAAGCGCCCAGGTTATGGCAACAACCCCAAGCGCTTCCCCAATGCTGTGACATCGTCACCCGAGACCATAGCCCTTGTAGATAGGCGCTGGGCGGAGTATGGCCTCGGCGAGTTTATAGAGTCTCCATCATGTCGCTACCGCACACTACTGCTTAGCGACACTGCAGAGTGGTAGGGATGCAGGAGCGCACGAAACAACATATTCGCGGAGTTCTGTTGCTGCTTACGCTGGTGATTATCATCATCGTGGTGGTGATGGTTGCGCGCCCCGAGGATAGATACTCAAAGAGTGCACCGAATGAGAGCATCGAGCATGTCGAGAGCGTCGCGGCGTACGACACACTATCATTTTCGACGTTTGACCCCAACACAGCGGACTACCGCACACTTATCTCAGCGGGCGTGCCACGCGACATTGCCGTAAGCATCATACGCTGGCGCGAGGCGGGCAAGGTGTACCGCGTGAAGGAGGACCTTGCGCTATGCTACAACATGACCGACTCGCTCTACTTCCTACTCGAGCCATATATAATAATAGGTAAGGAGTATCAGTTCCAACCCAAGGAGTTTGACTCAACGCCAAGGGAGAGGCACACAGCAACTATTGCACTAAGCCCATTTAAGCTCGACACCGTGGGTACGACCTTTCTGCGCGGCATAGGCTTCTCGGTGCGCCAGGCGGAGCTAATAGTAAACTACCGCAAGATGATTGGTGGCTACCGCTCTATCGAGGAGTTTGAAGAGTGCTACGCCGTGGATTCTGCAATGGCAGCACGCCTACGCCCCTACATAATATTTGAGCCACGCGACACCCTTCCCGCCCACCTTGAGGAGCGCGTGGAGTTCCCCATTGAATTAAATAGCACCGACTCTGTGACGCTCTGCAAGGTGATGGGCATAGGAGCGAAAAGTGCGTCGCACATACTTTTTTATCGCGATTTGCTGGGTGGATACCACTCAGTTAGCCAGATTTTGGAGCTAAAAGTGGTTACAGAGGAGAATTTTCAAAGAATTTTACCACAAATTTACTGCGATAGTGCTAAAATTAAAAAAATTAATATTAACTTTGCACGCCCAAAAGAGATGGAGGTTCATCCATATATTTCGAACCGCATGCTCAGGCGAATTGTTAACAACAGAGAATTGAAAGGAGGTTGGAGTAACTTAGAAGAGATGATTGAAGATGACATATTTTCAAGTGAGGAGGCAGCACGTATTGCACCCTATCTCGACTTTAGTTTCCCGCAGGAGTAATAAGCTCGCGGGAACAACCACCGAGTAGATATCTGCATATTATAGCCCGAGGTTGCAAGGCAATCGGAGGCAACTCCAGCGGTTGGCAAACCATAAAATATGCGGTAAGGAGTCTTTCCTTAAAGACTCGGGGAGCGGGCAAGCCCAATAGATGCCCAATATAAAACAGAGTATAACTAAAAAAAGAATAAGATTATGATTATCATGCCCGTTAAGGAGGGAGAGAACATCGAGCGCGCCCTCAAGAAGTTTAAGAGAAAGTATGAGCGTACAGGCGTTTTGAAGGAGCTTCGTCGTCGTCAGTACTTCACAAAGCCTT
>JAFYWG010000053.1 GCA_017558115.1 Alistipes sp. | reverse complement strand
TATGATACAATAATATATACATAAATATATATGTATCAGTGGTAATATATATCAGTGATATGTATAACCGCTCATTATATACTGCGGGATTGTTATACCATCACTAATACTCTATTGATGCCCTAGAAAAGAGGGATGCGTTGCGTGTTTCATTGTTTCAAAACATAGGGAAATGAAACAGTGAAACATGAAACAGAAGGTTAGGAGGGGTAGTGTGATAGGGACATAAGGGACGATAGGGACGAAAGAGGCAGGAGAGTTCAAGGAAGAAAGGAAGAAAGGAAGATAAGGAGTTTAAGGAAGTTAAGGACGACCCTCTCTAAATTCCCTAATCTCCCTAAATTCCCTAAAGTCTCTTAAGTCTCTTAAGTCTCTTTTGAAAAAGAGTGCGCCACCCACCCCATACAATTTGCGCATTTCACTTTTTTTCCTACCTTTGCAAATTGGAGAATTATAAACATAATTATACTATGATGAACAGACTACGTTTTATGTTTGCACTGGCCATTGCGGCGACACTATCGCTCGGCACGGCTATGGCGCAGGACCTATCGTCACAGCGTGGCGAGAGTCAGGATGTGGGCGAGATGCTCGGCCATAAGGTCGACCACGGAGGCCTTGTCCTCAACCCAACACCTCAGCACGTATACACCCTACGCTCGCTACCCCTCGACATATCTAAGGGCGTAGTACTCAAGGGCGAGGCTAAGAAGTTTGCTGCAGGCATAGACTTTATCAAGCAGAGCAAGAAGGGTGCTAAGCTCACCATCAACTACCTCAAAAATGGCTGGAATAAGGGCGATGATATGCCCAATAAGAGTGGCTCGTATTCCATCAATATCCATCACCGCGAGGGTATCACCATCACCGCTTTCGACGAGCTCGGCGCATTCTACGCCTTGCAGACCCTACGTCAGGTTGTAGAGAGCGAGGTTGCTGCCCAGGGCACGCTTCCCGCGCTTGTCATCCGCGACTGGCCCGACCTAAAGTATCGTGGCGTTGTGGAGGGCTTCTACGGCACGCCATGGTCACACGCTACACGCCTCTCACTCATCGACTTCTATGGTCGCCACAAGATGAACTACTACGTATATGGTCCTAAGGATGACCCCTACCACTCGTCACCCTACTGGCGCGAGGAGTATCCTGCAGATGAGGCAGCAGAGATTAAGGAGCTTGTAGAGGCTTGCAAGCGCAACCACGTGCACTTCGTATGGGCCGTACACCCAGGCAAGGACATTAAGTGGGAGGAGTCGGACATCCAGAACCTTAAGAATAAGTTCGACGCCATGTACGCCCTCGGCGTGCGTGCCTTTGCCATCCACTTCGACGACATCGAGGGTCCTGGCACCAACCCATACTACCAGACCGAACTTATGAACATCCTCAACGAGGAGTTTGTGGCTGTTAAGGGCGACGTTGAGCCACTTATCGTATGTCCTACAGAGTACACACGCCTCTGGGCAAACCCCACGGAGCGTGGCAGCCTCGTCATCTATGGCAACGAGCTCGACCCCTCAGTAGATGTATTCTGGACTGGCGATGCCGTATGTAGCGACATGACAGAGTCGACAATGGAGTGGATAAGCTCACGCATACAGCGTCCTGCGCTCTTCTGGTGGAACTTCCCCGTTACGGACTATGCACGTCATATCGTGATGCAAGGTCCCGTGTATGGTCTTGCAAACACCATGGATGAGACCAAGACACGCGGTATCTTGAGCAACCCCATGGAGCATGGCGAGGCCTCTAAGTTGGCCCTCTACAGCGTTGCCGACTACGCATGGAACACCGAGGCATACAACCCCATCGACAGTTGGGAGCGTGCCATCGAGGAGCTTGCACCCGAGGTTAAGGAGGCATACCGCCTCTTCGCCATCCACTCGTGCGACACCGAGACTGGCTACCGCCGTTGGGAGTCGTGGGAGACAGATACATTCTCATTTGCAGCCTACGACGCAGAGGTTGCAGCACGCCTAAAGGAGGAGTTGGAGCGCATCATCGCCGTGCCCGCAGCTATGGAGGCTATGGAGAATAAGGCCCTCCTCGAGGAGCTTCGCCCATGGTTGGTGGAGTTCAAGAAGCTCGGCATGCGCTGCCTCAAGGCTATCGAGTGCTATGAGCTCTACACCGCTGGCGACTACGATGCCTTCTGGGAGCTCTACGCCGACAATATCATGACCGAGGAGGAGGTAGCCTTGTATGATGCTCACCGCGTGGGTACCATGAAGCTAAAGCCCTTCTACGAGCGTCTTATGAACGACATGGCTGCGGCATACTTCGAGAGCCTCACAGGCGTTAAGGCCTCTACGCTTGCCCCCGTGGGCACATATCGCTCGTTGGGTGCTCCCCAGAGCAAGTATATGTTCGACAACGACCCCGAGACCTACTACCACTCTGGCGAGAGCCAGCGCACCGACCACTTCGTAGGTGCAGATATGGGCATTGTGCGCGAGGTACGCGAGGTACGCATCCTCCAGGGTCGCAACTCTGTGGATGACGTCGACTACTTCGACCACACCATCTTAGAGTACTCAGCCGATGGCGAGACATGGGTAGCCCTCACCGAGCCTTTGGTTGGCGTATATGAGATTGAGTGGCAGGGCGAGCCCTTCGAGGCGCGCTACGTCGGCATCCGTAAGCTCGAGAGCGCAAAGCGCAACTGGCTTGCTATCCGCTCGTTCGACATCAACCCCGTCACTAAGGCTGAGTATGGCGTGGACAACAACCCCTTCACAGCCCTTGCAACCGAGGGTAACGCCTCATTCGCAGTTAATGAGGGTGCTACATGCGCTACCCTGCTTATGAGCACTCCCGAGGCGGGTGCACGCGTTAAGACTCTCGACAAGGAGGGTAACACCATTAGCGACGTAGAGGTATCGAAGGCCATCCTTCACCTCGACTGCACGGGCGCTGCTACCATCGAGCTTTCGGGCGTAGCACTTGTCTACGAGTGCCTGTTCCGATAGTCCCAACGACACATATATATAATGAGAGAACCTGCCTCGCGGCAGGTTCTTTTCTTTTATGCAGTCTCAAACAAAAAGCGAGAACCCCAAAGAGTTCCCGCTTAAAGTATAACGCCAAAGTAGCCTTGTTAGACTACTTCTTCTGGTATCCAGAGAATGGATGGATAGAAACAAGGTAGATTGAGCCGTAGCGTGTACTACCCTTGAACTGAGGATGAGAGTTACCCTCGCCAATGCTTACTGTGTACTCATTCAAGAGCTGTGTCTTAGGCTCCTTATCGAAGTCGTCGGAGTCGGTGATCCACACGCGAGTAACGAGGCCTGTAGCGTTGTCAATCTCATAGCCCCAGAGTGTCACGGCGTGGTGCAATGACATGATGTCTGCACTGAGCGATACAGTAAGGCTTGCCATACCGTGCTCGAAGGCTGTAACGATAAGGTCGCTGACGTACTTCAAGCGCTCCTGACCCTTAAGGTCTGAACCCTGACCCCAAAGGTAGTAGTTGTTGTAGCATACAGTATATGTATAGGCTGTTGCAAAGGTGTCGTAAGAGAAGTAGTCGTAGCCACAGTACATATACTTAACCACGTCGCTCCAGATGCTCTTCCAGTAGCCACCATCTACAAGGGGTGTAGCCTGCGAGCCAGCCGATGCGTACTCGCCACCGTTGAGCTTATTCTCAAAGTACCAGGGGATAGCCTGCTCTACGTGGCCACCCTTGTTGTTGTTCCAGCCGTCGTGGTAGAGTTCCATGAGTGCCAACTCGTAGGGTGCGAAGTTGCCATAGTACTTAGTACCTGGGCCATCGATAGCACCAGCGGGTAGTGTGCCACCCTGAGCTACGTAGCGGTCCTGGAACCACTGAATCATATTAGATGCTGCAGCAGCCCAACACATGTTGATATCGCCATTGTCGCCAGCACCCTTCTTGTTTACATCGTACCAACCTGAAGAGATTGTTACGCCATCAGCAAAGACGATAGTCTTACCTGTGCTTGTCACCTCCTCAGCAGTGATGATAACCTCCTCTGACTTCATAGAGCCCTTCTCAGCATATACGGTATATGTACCAGGAGTTGTTGTAGAGAACTTGTTACCGTTGAGCTTGCCGCCATTAACATAGATAGCCGAAGCGTTTGTTACATCTGCGCCATCCTGCGATACGGTAAACTTAACGCTCTCCACACCATTAGCCTTGATTGTGTTAGCAGATGCTGTGAGCACGATAGGCTTCTCCTCCTCAACGATGTTCATGCGAGCAGTCACCTCAACGTTGTTGTTAGACTTCACACCCTCGCACATAGCATAGAATGTGTACTGGCCAGCCTCGGTAGTAGTAAACTCCTTACCTACGAGCTTAGCGTCGTCTGCAGCGTTGTACACCTCGAACTCGGCAACGCTATTGTCACCCTCCTTAAGGGTAAACACTGCCTTCTCCATACCATCAGCCTTGATAGATGCGGGAGATACGCTGAGCACGTAAACCTTCTCAGCAGGCTCCTCGCCAATGTCACCACCACTATTAGACTTCTCCTTAGCGGTCACAGTAATAGTGTTCGACTTCGCGTTACCCTGCTTAGCGTAGAACTTGTACTCGCCAGCATACTTTGTCTTGAAGGTGTTACCCTCCAACGCCTCGTTAGTCTCGGCGAAGTAGATGGCCGCCTCTACAACAGCGTCGTTGCTGTCCTTAACGGTGAATGTAACCTCCTCCGCGCCGTCAGCCACAATCTCCGACTTATCTGCCGAGAGCTTAAGTGTCTCTGTTACGGTTGTTACGGTTGTCTGCTCACATGCCACGATGCCAAGAAGCGCAACCAAAGCAAAAAGAATCTTCTTCATAAAAGTATAATGATATATGAGAGACATATGGCAAGACCTAAGTCCTGCCATACACCTCAATTACTTATTTTACGCGCTTAAGTACGATATCGCTTGTTGCCAAAGCCCACGCCTCAGTGCCGTAGCGGAATACCGCAGGACGGTAGATACCGTAGCCGAACTCCTCACCAGAGTGGCAAGCACCAATGGTGATTGTGTTGCCGTCAGCAGATACTGTAACGGGGAATGATGCAGGAGCAGTGAACTCATTCTGAATGTCAGCACCAAAGAAGTAGAATGTGCCGTCAGTAGCCCAGTTGTAGAGGTACTCGTTGCGTGATGAAGGCATAGTCACTACGCCACCCTCGCCAATCTCAAGGAATACCTTTGGACCGTAGTCACGGAGTGCCAACTGAGGATTGTTAGCCCAGTAGCTACTTGCATCCTTAAGGTCTGCGGGAGAGTAGTAAGGCATAGGTGAGTGTGTGCCGTCAGCCTCAACGTTGAAAGGCCAGCCCTGAATAACGAGGCGGTTGTGACTGCGGTAGTAGTCTGCCGATGCATCGTCAGCACCCTGTGCAATAGTAACCTTTGCGTTGTTGATGCTCACCTCTCTGTTGTTGAACTGGATGAGTGAGTAAGATACCTCCCACTCGCCAAGGAGTGATGTGAAGAGCTCCGACTCCACACGTGCGGGAACGGGCTTCGCGGGTGTTGTAGCCGATGTAACCTTCAAAGTCTCGGTCTTCTCGGCATTCTTAACGCTGATGATAGCCACATACTCCACACCAGGGAACAAATCCTCCTGCTTGAGTGTAAGACCAGTGGTGCGGATAGCCGTTACCTGCTCTGCACTAAGCTCCATGCCATACATATCGGCAATCGTCGAGTCGCTAAGGCCATTGTTACGCTCTGCGTCGACATCAGCCTTGGTGTTGAACGCGAACTTGACTGTTGCAGCCTCTGCTGAGTAGAGGTTGAGGTTGAGTGTGCAGTAGCCATTCTCCTGAGCTGCTGTGAGCGACGCCTCTACAGTGGGTGCAGCCTGGTTAGCCTCGAGTGTAGTGAATGGCACAAGTGAGAGCGCCTGAGCGCCCTTGTTGTCGTTAACCAAGATGTGGCAGATATACTCTGTCGAAGGCTCAAGACCCGACCATACAGCCTCGTTAGCACCTGTGAGGGTCCATGAACCAGATGAGGGGTATGATACGAGTGTTGCAAGCATAGACTCGCCATAGCCCGCAACGATGCTGTCAGACCATGCCTTGTCGCGAACCAAGATGTAGTAGTCTACAACGCTGCTATCGGGAGTAGTCTTGATGTTAACAGATGTAGATGTGATATCGGTCAACTCAGTTGAGAGACCCGCTGTAGATACAGGACGCTTTGGAGTGTGAGTTGTCGCAATAAAGATCTCACCCACTACGGTCTGACCATCGGCAATAGCTGCGATAACGTAGTAGTCGCTATCCTCACGTACGTGCATGTCGTAAACGCCGTATGTGCCACCATCTACCCAGTCAACCACAATCTCACCCTTAGATGCGATGCCGATACCTGTCATAGAGATATACTCCTCAGGGGTGAGGTTGTTATACTCGAGGTATGCCTTGTCGATGCACTGGAACACGTAGCTACCAGGGATGTTGATTGAGAACGAAATAGTGTCGTACGTAGCGCTATGGATAACAATAGGGTTCGCTACGCCATCATCAGGAGTAGTGAACTTAAGCGTCTTGGGTGTACTCTGCTGGCTGCCTGCACGCAACACTGCATAGAGTGTGTAGTTAGTGTTGTCGTTGAGGTCTGAGATGGTGATAGAGAGTCTATCCTTAACCTCAGCAGAGTTCAACGCGTAGAGCTCGTCGATCTTTGGAGCGTCGTAGCCCTCAGCCACAACAGCGTAGCCAAGTGTACCAGCAACGGTTGTAGTCACCTCGAATGTTAATGTCTCGTAGGTCACCTCGGTCTGGGTAAGTGTAATCTCGGGCTTCTCTGTTGGTGTAGGATCATCTGGACCTGGCTCTGGACCTGGCTTGTCAGTCTCTGTAACGTCAGAGCTGCAACCCACTACAAAGAGTGCACTGAAGAGAAGTGCCCACAAAAAGTTTAGTTTTCTCATGGTTTTGTTAGGTTTTGGTTTATAAATTTTTGTTGTTAGTTTCACACACAAAGTGTAATAACACTTTATGGCGCAAAAATAGTAAAAAAAATCACAATTTCAAAATATATTATCATGAGAGCTCTTTAGTATTGTTTCGCTGTTATCGTTGTTTTGTTTCCGACAAACAGACAAGCGGACGAACAGACGAACAGAAAATATTATCAGCAACTTCAGTTTCGTCGTCTTTGTCGTTTCGTCGTTTCGTCGTTTCGTCGCTTCGTCGTTTTCGTCAAAAGCCCTCCCTACCCCACAACCCAACTTCTTATCAGAGTGGTGTAAGTAGTGGTGCACCGCAAAAGAAAACACCAAGGGATAGTACAGAAAAGTACAGCCCTTGGTGTTTTTTTGGGGATGTGCCGCTAACGCGCCACTATCACAAGAAATTGAATTTGGTGTCAGAAGGGCGCCGAGTGCAACACTCGGCAAAAATGCCGTCGATGGGTAGTACTGTGACGTACATCCCATTGACGGCATTTTTTGTTAGGGGCCGCAATCGGCCCCTTATCACAACAAATTATCGGCCAGACTCGGCTATCTTATGACGAATCATGTTGTTGAGGTCATCCGACTGGAGAAGTTCCTCGAGTGTGAGGTGCATGCGGTAGCGCCAGTAGTGGCGTGAGTTTGCAGGCACGTTGATACGCTCGTCGTGTGGGTTCTCGCGACGGAGGTTGCCATCCATAGCAATCCAGTCCTGGAGAGGAAGTACTGTGAGCATAGCGGGAGACTTGAGGTGCATAGATACCACCTGCTCGCAGATCCAAGGCTCACAGAAGTAGGGAGCCTCGCCCCATGCGCCAAGAACGTGGTTGTAGAAGCGCTGTGTAACACCGCGATCCTCCTCCCACCATGCACGTAAAGGATTCATGTCGTGAGTACCGGTAGTGCAGATTGAGAGGTATGGGTAGTCGTATGTTGAGCCGAACTCCACCTTAGGATCCTTGGGCATGCGCTGAATCTCGAGAGAGAGAATCTGCTCGCCCGCCATTACTGAAGGTACGCAGTCGGGAATCATGCCGAGGTCCTCACCGCATACGAGCATGCCTGTAGCCTCAGTTAGAGGTGGCAACTTCTTGAGTGCCTCCCACTTCCAGAAGTCGTTGTGGCGGCGGTAGAAGAAGTCGTTGTAGAGGCGATTGTAGGCCTCCTTCTGCTCGTCAGAGAGCCAACGGTAGCAGTCGGTGTTGTATGCCGAGATGCGGGGGTGGTAGTGACCCTGCTTAATCTTATCCTCCACAAAGAGCATATTGTCGGTCTCGGCGATGTTGCCCACGTGCCAGTGCTCGAAGTTGAAGCCGTAGCCACGAATCTCGTCGATGCTGTATGGCAATGCGGGGTTGAAGCGACCAAGGAGAGCATTCACGGCGTTCAATGGAATCTCCCAGATGCGGAAGAAGCCCAAAATATGGTCGATACGGTATGCGTCGAAGTACTCCGCCATCTTCACGAAGCGTGCCTTCCACCATGCGTAGCCATCCTCGGCCATCTTAGCCCAGTTGTATGTGGGGAAGCCCCAGTTCTGACCCATAACCGAGAAGTCATCGGGTGGAGCACCTGCTGAAGAGTCCATATTGAAGAGTTCGGGGTATACCCATGCGTCGACACTTGTGCGAGAGATACCAATTGGAATATCACCCTTCAATACCACACCCTTAGAGTGTGCATAGTCTCGCACCTCGCGCAACTGCTTCGAGAGGTGATACTGCACAAAGTAGTGGTATGCCACAGCCTCGGGGTTCTCCTTCTCATATTTAGCTGCTTTGGCTTTAGTATACTTAGACATAGCCCCCCACTTCGAGAAGTCGGGAGTCTGCTTAGCATCGCGCAATGCCGAGAATACGGCATAGGGGCGCAACCACTCCTCATTAGCTGCAAGGAAGGCCTTGAAATCCTTAGATGCGAGGGTCTTCTTACCATCCTGAGCATATACGAGGTGGAGGTAGTCACTCTTTGCATTATTCACGCGCTCGTAGTCTACGTTGGGCAACGCATTAAGCTCCTTGCCGAGAGCCTCGAACTCTGCCATAGCCTCCTTATCCTTGAGTTCACCCACATGAGGTAGGTGCAAGAACTGAGGGTGGAGTGCGAATGTAGAGTTTGCGTTGTAGGGGTATGAGTCCTCCCATGTGCCGAACATTGTGGTGTCGTTGATGGGGAGAATCTGGATGATTGACTGACCCGTTGCTGCTGCCCAGTCTACCATAAGGCGAATGTCATTGAACTCACCCACACCAAAGCTATCCTTTGAGCGGAGCGAGAATACAGGGATGGCGACACCCGCGCCACGCCATGGTGCCATATCGAAGTGGGGGCGCAAGCCCTCAACTACAAGTGCCTCACCCTCAACTACGGGGTGGTTGAAGTAGTAGTTGTCGCCAGACTGCCATGCCACGGGCTCACCCGATGCTGTGTCTACGATAACGAACTTATACGCAAAGCCCGCCTTGGGAGCCTTGACGCGTGCACTCCAGATGGGGTACTGAGCATCGCTCATCTCAACACCCTTCTTGACATCCCAGTTGCCGAGCGCCTTGCCGTCACCCACCAACACTACATGCTGCGAGGGGCGCACAACAGCGATATCGGCACGGAAGGTGATGTAGCCCGCAGCCACGGGCTGTGCCTTCTTGGCCTTAGCGCGGCGGAATACGCCATCGGTGAACATAGATGAGTGGAACGAGCGGTCGAAGGGCATATCGTGCCAACGGTCAAGAACAGATACGTTCTCAGCCTTCTTATCAAGAGTCAAGTGGCGCATGTTGCCACCCCACTCCTTACGCAATACGGTGTCGCCATAGCGCACCTCGTAGCGATATGCAAGCTCTGTTGCTGCAGTCAACTTAAGCGACGCCTCCCAGCGGCCATCACCCACATAGTGCATGGGGTACGCCTTCTCGCGTCCTGAATCTACAACAGCGTACAACTCCTCGCCGTAAGCTGTCATATACTCCAATCTTAAATTAAGTATCATAATTGTTATGTTTTAGTGATTTATTGTGTTTCGGTATTAGAGAAGTACCTCGTGCAACTCCTTGCAGCTCTCCTCGGGGTTGCGGGCATTGAAGTGGTATCCCTGCCAGCCCTCGGCAATGGCGGCCTCGATATTCTCCTTGCGGTCGTCTATAAAGAGCGTCTCCGCAGGGTTGAGTTCATAGCGCGTAGTGAGCGTGGTGTATATCGCAGGGTCGGGTTTTATGATGTGCTCCTCGCACGACACTACCTCGCCCTCGAAGTTGGCGTATACCTCCTGCTCACGCAAGAACTCTATAAACTCCTTCGACATATTCGACAGCACGAAGAGCCTATATCCCGCCACCTTAAGAGCCTCTATAAGGGCCTTAGTTGCAGGTATGGCCTCCTGCGTGAGGATTGAGCGACGCAGGTTGCTTGCCGCAAGCTCGCGGTCGCAGCTATTGTACTGGGCAAGAGAGGTAATCACCTCATCGTACGAGACAACGCCACGATCGTACTCCTCCCAAAATTCAGGCATCTTGGGAAGTAGTATATAAGAGAAAAACTTGATAAATTCGGGTTCGAACTTTCTTGGGTCGCGCGCGAAGACCACACCGCCCAAGTCAAAAACTACATTTTTAACATTTTCCATAGTCACAAATATAGGAATTTTAGCCGAGAAATGCAAAACTATGCAATACTTTTTTACCGAATGGTAAATTATGCAAGATGAGTGGCAAGCAGACAAAGTGCGATAGGGACGTAAGGGACAGAAGAGACAGAAGAGACAGAAGGGATGACTCGGACAACGACGCTGATAGCGACGAAAGCGACGAACGGACAAAACGACAAACAGAAGTTTTGAGGTTCGCGTCTGCTTGTCTGATTGTCTGCTTGTCTGCTTGTCCTGTCTCTTTGGTCTCTTTTGTCTCTTTTGTCTCTTTTGTCCCTTTTGTGGCAGTCTCATGGGGCGGACGTGCGTGGTGATGGAGATTCCCACGGTCGCTTTGCTCCCTCGGAATGGCGTTGTGCCCCTTAGAACCGCTATTTATTTCACCTATCCCTGCACAGCCTCTTGGTTTACGCACTTCAAAATTGTTGTGCGCAGAGCCTCGACGATAGACTGCTTAACATAGGTGCGGCTAACGGCCAAAGCTACGCGACGCGATGTGGCGTTTTTGGCAATACTTTTGACTCTATTTCTACGAGACAATGGGATAAATTCGAGCGCCATTTCGGGGATAATGGTCATGCAAGTGGTGCAATCTACCATGCGCATAAGCGTATCCAACGAGCCCGACTCGAAGTAGAAATGCGAGGGAATCTCGTGCGCCGCCTGGCAGAGCTCGAATATCTGATCACGCATACAGTTGCCTCGGCTCAAAAGGATAAGGTCCTTAAAATCAATATCCTCAATACGGATATTAGAGCGCTCGAAGAGAGGATGCGAGGGCGATACATAGGCGTAGAAGTGGTCGCTAAAGAGGTCGTGCTCGGTGATGCCCTCACCACACGTACCCGACGCCACAAGAGCAGCATCAATGCGGTCACGCTTTAGCGACTCAATAATTTCAGCTGTTACCATTTCGTGAATCTCCAGCTCCACCTTTGGATACTCCTTCACAAACGTGGGAATGAACTTATGCAAGAGGTATGGCGCAATGGTGGGGATGACGCCCAAACGCATCTTACCAGCAGTCTCGCCACGCATCTCTGCTACGGTCTCGTGGATATGCTTATAGGAGCGCAACGCCTCACGCGCCTGCTCCAATACCACCTCACCCACAGCAGTTGGGATGATAGGCTTCTTCGTGCGGTCGAGCAGTACCACACCAAGCTCCTCCTCGAGAGCCTTAATCTGCATAGAAAGCGATGGCTGTGTCACAAAGCAGTGCTCCGCTGCGACCGAGAAACTACCACAATTGGCTACCGCCAAGAGGTACTCAAGCTGAATAATTGTCATAGTCTATATAAGAGTATAGTGTTTGCTTAGCACAAAATTATAAAAAAAATCTATATCCACAAAGAGTTATAGTATAATCCGCGATTTTTTTTGTACATTTGTCCGCTATTCGCGCGTACGAATAGGAGTACGCGCACGCACGTGAAGAGTTAAAAACGAAATAATACATTGATTATGGCAAAGATAATACTTACAGGAGACCGCCCCACGGGTAAACTCCACCTCGGACACTTCGTTGGCTCGTTGAGCCGCCGCGTAGAGCTTCAGAACACAGGCCTCTACGATAAGATTTTCATCATGATTGCCGATGCACAGGCCCTCACGGATAATGCAGACAACCCCGACAAGGTCCGCGAGAACATCATCGAGGTGGCACTCGACTACCTCTCATGCGGCATCGACCCCACCAAGTCGACAATCTTCATTCAGTCATACGTGACCGAGCTTACGGAGCTTGCCTTCTACTATATGAACCTCGTTACTGTGCAGCGCTTGCAGCGTAACCCTACCGTTAAGGCCGAGATTACACTCCGCGGCTTTGCCGAGCATGGCGAGGAGCAGGAGAACCAGCAGCGCAAGGGTACTCCCGTAGGCTTCTTCACCTACCCTATCTCTCAGGCTGCCGACATCACCGCCTTCCGCGCCACAACAGTTCCCGTAGGCGAGGACCAGGAGCCTATGATTGAGCAGACACGCGAGATTGTACACAAGTTCAACTCTGTATATGGTGAGACACTTGTCGAGCCCGAGATCATGCTTCCCACCAACTCGGCATGCTTGCGTCTCCCCGGCACCGACGGCAAGGCTAAGATGTCGAAGTCGCTCGGCAACTGCATCTACCTTTCAGACTCGGCTGAGGATGTTAAAAAGAAGGTTATGAGCATGTACACCGACCCCGACCATCTCAAGATTACTGACCCAGGCAAGGTTGAGGGTAACACCGTATTCACCTACCTCGACGCCTTCTCACGCCCCGAGCACTTTGCGAAGTACTACCCCGACTACGAGAACCTTGAGGCTATGAAGGAGCACTACCGCCGTGGTGGCCTTGGCGATGTTAAGTGCAAGAAGTTGCTCATCGCCGTATTGGAGGAGTTATTGGAGCCTATCCGCGAGCGTCGTAAGCACTACGAGCAGCACATCGAGGAGGTATACGAGATTCTTCGTCGTGGTTCGGATGAGGCACGCAAAGCTGCGAGTGAGACCCTCAACGATGTACGCAATGCTATGCGCATAAACTACTTCGACGACCACGAGCTTATTGCTCGTCAGGCTGCCGACTATCGCAAGGAGTAACAGTCGAACAAGATACTCTATGAAAATTGAGCAAAACATAAAAGATTACATCTATAATGGCTATCTCGCCGTCTCGCGTCGTCTCTCCGACGCACAGATGATGGCGATACTCGCCGTGCTTGTGGGCTTGTGTGCCGGTGTCGGTGCTTACATCTTCAACACGCTGTTGCACCTCATCACCGAGTCGCTAACATCGTGGACTCCCGACGACCAGGCGCAGTGGCTCTACCTCATCTACCCCGCCATCGGTATCATCTTGGCTACGCTCTTTGTTAAGCATATCGTCAAGGATGGCATCTCGGAGGGTGTGACACGCGTGCTCTACGCCATGTCGAAGGGCAACTCACGCATCAAGGGCCACAACACGTGGACATCGATCGTGGGTGGTGCTACGACAATCGGATTTGGTGGTTCTGTGGGCCCTGAGGCACCTATCGTGCTTACGGGTGCTGCCATAGGCTCGAATATCGGTAAACTCGCACGCCTAAACTACAAGAACATCACACTACTACTATGCTGCGGTGCTGGTGCTGCTGTGGCTGCGGTCTTCAAGGCTCCCATCACGGGTGTAGTCTTCGTGCTCGAGATTCTGATGCTCGAGATTACGTCGAAGTCTATCATCCCCTTGCTCTTGGCCTCGATGACGGCTACCATCACCTCGTTGGTCTTCCACGGCTTCTCGCCCATTATCTCCGTATCGCTCTCGCATGGCGACATGTTCCAGGTAGAGCAAGTACCACTCTTCCTACTCTTGGGCTGCTTCTGCGGCCTTATGGCATTCTACTTTACCTCGGTGAACTCCAAGGTGGGTGGCTTCTACAAGAGCGTGAGCAAGCAGTGGCGTAAGTGGCTCTATGCGGGCATCACCCTCGGTGTGCTCATCTTCATCTTCCCACCCCTCTATGGTGAGGGTCACGACAGCTTCGGCGCGCTGATGACGGGCAACACCGACAGCCTCTTTAACCACACATTGTTCCACTCGTGGAGCGACACCGACTGGTTCTTGATAATATACCTCATCGCAGTGATGATATTCAAGGTCATCGCCATGGCTACGACAAACGCTGCGGGTGGTGTAGGTGGTACCTTTGCCCCCTCGCTCTTTGTGGGTGCCTTTGCGGGTGCTACCATCGCCGTAATTTGTCAGGTTGTATTTGGCTGGGATGTATCCATCACCTCATTCACCTTGGCCGGCATGGCAGGTGTTATGTCGGGCGTAATGAAGGCTCCACTTACGGCGATCTTCCTTATCGCCGAGCTCTCGAATGGCTACGGATTGTTCATCCCGCTGATGATCGTGTCGTGCATATCGTTTGCCGTGAACTACAGCATGGACCGCGACTCTATCTACACCAAGCAGTTGCGCTTGCGTGGCGAGTTGCTCACCCACGATAAGGACTCTTCGGCATTCGTATTCTTGCGCCTCGACCAGCTTATGGAGACCGACTTCATACGCTTGCGCGAGACCCTCACATTGGGCGATGTGGTCAACATCATCTCTAACGCACGCCGCAACATCTTCCCCGTTGTAGACCCCTCGGGCAGACTCCTCGGCATCGTGCAGCTCGACGACCTACGTCACGATATGTTCAACCGCGAAAAGTGGTCGACAACTATCATGCACTACATGATACAGCCACCCGACAAGGTGCACGAGCATGAGATGATTCAGAGCATCATGCCCCGCTTCGAGCAGAGTAACACATGGATGCTTCCCGTCGTAGATAAACAAAACAACTACCTCGGCTTTATCTCTAAGTCTCGCATCCTTAACGCCTACCGCGAAGCATTGGTAAACGTATCCCAGGCAGACTAAACCTCAATAAGAAAACGATAATAACTAAAAAATATAGAATTTTATGGCATTACAATGTGGTATTGTAGGACTTCCCAACGTGGGCAAGTCGACACTCTTTAACTGTTTGTCTAATGCGCGTGCGCAGGCTGCAAACTTCCCATTCTGTACTATCGAGCCCAACGTGGGCGTTATCACCGTGCCCGATGAGCGCCTCACAAAGCTTGTGGAGATTGACAACCCCAAGCGCGTGGTGCCCACAACCATCGAGATTGTAGATATCGCAGGCCTTGTGAAGGGTGCATCGAAGGGCGAGGGTCTTGGTAACAAGTTCCTCGCAAACATCCGTAACACCAACGCCATTATCCATGTGTTGCGCTGCTTCGAGAACGAGAACATCACACACGTAGACGGCACCGTAGACCCCGTACGCGATAAGGGTATCATCGACACCGAGCTTCAGCTCAAGGACCTCGAGACCATCGAGAACCGCATCGGCAAGTGCCAGAAGCAGGCTACGGCGGGTGATAAGTTGGCAAAGCGCCAGTACGACATACTCTGCCAGTATAAGGAGGCATTGGAGCAGGGTCTCTCAGCGCGTACTGTGGAGCTTACAGCCGAGGAGCGCAAGTGTGTCGCAGACCTCAACCTTCTTACCGATAAGCCCGTGCTCTACGTATGTAACGTAGATGAGGCATCTGCCGTATCGGGCAATGCCCACACCGAGGCTGTGCGTGCTGCTATTGCCAGCGAGCATGCCGAGATGCTTATCGTAGCAGCCTCTGCCGAGGCCGATATAGCCGAGTTGGAGACATACGAGGAGCGCCAGATGTTCTTGCAGGATATGGGCTTGGAGGAGTCGGGCGTAAGCCGCCTTATCAAGGCTGCATACCGTCTTCTTGATTTGCAGACATTCTTCACCACAGGTGCTGACGAGAGCCGCGCATGGACCTTCCGTCGTGGTATGAAGGCCCCAGAGACTGCAGGTATCATCCACACCGACTTCGAGCGTGGCTTCATCCGTGCCGAGGTTATCAAGTATTCCGACTACGTGGAGCTTGGCTCGGAGCGTGCTTGCCGCGAGGTGGGTAAGATTGGCATCGAGGGTAAGGAGTATGTGGTCGAGGATGGCGACATCATGCACTTTTTGTTTAACGTATAAACCCGCAATAAACTACTACTATGAGCAATCTTTGGAAATATGTAATCATGGCTATGAGCTTTGTGATTGCAGCAATCGTTGTTGCAGCAGCTTACACCGAGGGTCACAAGCCCGTGCAGGGCACAATCACCGTTACAGGTCTTGGCGAGACGGAGTTTACCTCTGACCTCATAGTCATTCAGGGCGAAATCGAGGCTGAGAACTACGACGCTGCCGAGGCATACCGCACATTGGAGCAGAACCGAGAGAAGATGGTGGCATTCCTAACATCTAAGGGTGTTGACCAAGAGAACATCACCTTCAACATGCCCTACACCTACGAGCTTCGCCGCTCACACTACGAGAATGGTAACTACACTGGTGAGCACTTTGCTGGTTACAACATCTCGCAGAGCTTCACCATCGAGTCGAATGATGTGGACACAACCGAGAGTGCTGCACGTGAGCTTCCCTCGCTTATCGCCGAGGACATCGACATCAGCGTGCGCAACCCTATGTACTACTACACAGGCCTCGAAGATGTTAAGCTTAGCCTTCTCTCGGCTGCTGCTGCCGATGCTCGTGACCGCGCTATGAACATCGCAAAGAGTTCTAAGTCGGAGCTTGGCGAGTTGAAGCTCTCACGTGCGGGTGTCTTCCAGATCACCGCAGCTACGGGCGACGAGGAGTTCTCGGCAGGTGGCTCGTTCAACCTCTCGTCGCGCGATAAGAAGGCTCGTGTTACCGTGCGCTCAGAGTTTTATATCGAGAAGAAATAGTTTTTAACCGAATAAATTAGCAAATATATAATTATGAAACGTGAAGTAAGAGTGCGTTTTGCACCCAGCCCCACAGGCCCACTACACATTGGTGGTGTTCGTACTGCTCTATATAACTACCTCTTTGCACGCCGTCATGGCGGTAAGATGATTCTCCGTATCGAGGATACCGACTCACAGCGCTTCGTGCCCGGTGCCGAGGAGTATATCATCGAGTCGCTCAAGTGGTGTGGCATCGAGATCGACGAGGGTGTAGGCGTTGGTGGCCCACACGCTCCCTATCGTCAGAGCGAGCGTCGCGACTTATATTTGAAGTATGCTATGCAGCTCATCGATGCTGGCTGGGCATACTACGCTTTCGACACCCCCGAGGAGTTGGACGCCTTGCGTAATGAGGCAGAGGCTGCAGGCAAGACCTTCGCATATAACTACGAGGTGCGCACAAAGCTCCCCACATCGTTAACCCTCTCGAAGGAGGAGGTCGAGGCACGCATCGCACGTGGCGACCAGTGGGTAGTACGCTTTAAGATGCCCGAGAACGAGGTTGTAAAGATGGACGACCTCATCCGTGGCCATGTGGAGGTTAACACATCAACACTCGACGATAAGGTGTTGTACAAGTCGGCAGATGCACTTCCTACATACCACCTCGCCAACATCGTCGATGACCACCTCATGGAGGTGTCGCACGTAATCCGTGGTGAGGAGTGGTTGCCATCGTTGCCCTTGCACTACCTCTTGTATCGTGCCTTCGGCTGGACGGATACTCAGCCAGAGTTCGCACACCTTCCCTTGCTGCTCAAGCCTACAGGCAGCGGTAAGCTCTCTAAGCGCGACGGCGACAAGATGGGCTTCCCCGTATTCCCCTTGTTCTGGACATCGCCCACAGGCGAGACATCGCGTGGCTACCGCGAGGATGGCTACCTTGCTCCAGCGTTTATCAATATGTTGTCGCTCCTTGGTTGGAACCCCGGCACCGAGCAGGAGATATTCTCTATGCAGGAGCTGATCGAGGCATTCTCTTTGGATCGCGTATCTAAGGCCGGAGCACGCTTCCAGCCCGACAAGGCTAAGTGGTTCAACGCTCAGTATATGCACAACCTCTCTGACGCAGAGCTCGCACCATTCATGCAGCCCATCTTGAAGGCACACGGCATCGAGGTAAGTGATGAGGTAGCAGGCAAGGCTGCAGGCATCATGAAGGAGCGCATGACACTCACAACTGATATGTGGGACCTCACATCGTTCTTCTTCGTAGCGCCCACAGAGTATGAGGAGAAGCTTGCAAAGAAGCAGTGGAAGGGTGACAACCCCACTATGCTGTGTAAGCTACGTGGTGTATTGGAGGGTATCGAGGACTTCTCTAAGGAGAACACCGAGGTGGTAGTACGCGCTTGGATTGAGGCTGAGGGCTACTCATTGGGTCAGGTGATGAACACCTTGCGCCTTGCACTTGTAGGTGCTGGTAAGGGTCCCGGTATGTTCGACGTAACGGAGTTTATCGGTAAGGCTGAGTGCTTGAAGCGTATCGACAACCTTATGGCTAACCTCACACCCGCAGAGTAATGGAGATTCTACAGCATATATGGGGCTCTACGCCTGAGGGCGAGGGCATCATCCTCTACACCATGCGCAACAGCCGTGGCTCGGAGGTGCAGCTTTGCAACATTGGCGCCGCTATCGTAAGCGTGAAGTTCGCTGACCGCGATGGCAACATCGAGGACGTGGCACTCGGCTATAAGGAGCCGACAAGCTATATCGGTGATGGTGCTGCGAGTGGTAAGAGCGTAGGACGCGTGGCGGGTCGCATCGCACGTGGTCAGATGACTATCGACGGCGTGGAGTACCGCCTCGAGGTAAACAATGGTCCTAACCACCTACATGGTGGCTCGAAGGGCTATGCTAACCGCTACTGGGAGGGTCGTGTGGAGACCAACCGCGTGGTGTTTAGCTATGTGGCGGAGGATATGGAGCAGGGTTACCCCGGCGAGATGGTCGTGGAGGCTATCTACGACTTCGACGACGATGACAACCTTGAGATTACATACCTCGCAAAGTCGAACAAAAACACCGTATGTAACCTCACGAACCACCTCTACTGGAACCTCCATGGCGAGGGCTCAGATAAGACAATCCTCGACCACGAGCTTAAGCTCAACTGCTCGGAGGTGTTGGAGATGGACATCGTGCAGATTCCTACGGGCAAGCTCCTCGATGTTAAGGGCACGGCTCTCGACTTCACTGATTGGCGACGCTTTGGCGACGAGATAGACTCGGAGTTCAACAACATACGCAACTATCGCGGCTACGACCACTGCTTCAAGGTGGATGGCTGGCAGAAGAACATCCTCGGCGAGGTTGGCGAGTTACGCTGCGAGGCTACGGGACGTAGGGTGACTATCCTATCGTCACAGCCAGCTGCGGTGCTCTACACGGGTAACTGGTTGGCAGGAGGGTGTCCCAAGACAAAGTCGGATAAGTACTATCAGGACTATTCTGGTGTGGCTATCGAGTGTCAGGGCTACAGCGATGCTGTGCACCACCCCCACTTCCCCACCATCGAGCTTAAGGCAGACGAGCTCTACTGCAACAAGATTGTATTCAAGCTTGGTCAGTTCTAAACGATGATAAGAGAGAGTGAAATTATAGCGCTGCAAGGTGTTGTGTTTCACTCTATTTTGTATATTTGACACCGATTGATGTGTAAATATTGAGATAGAAAAATGTCTATGAAGAGATTATTAATTTTACCACTCGTTGCACTCGCTTTTACGGCATGTGTCAAGGAGAGCGTTGGCGATATTCCTCTTAAGAGTGCGCCCAGCGACAAAATCTACTACGCAAGCGAGAAGGCTGCAAAGGGTCGTCTTATAGTGAAAGTCGACGCTCCTACCGAGATGTTTACGATTGAGGGTATGGAGCTCGATATAGAGCCTCTCTTTGCTGGCAAGGCAGACGATAAGCTCGACAAGTGGTTGCTCGTACGCTTCGACGAGGCGATAGACAACGCCATTGTGGCAGAGGCACTCGCCGCAGATAGCCGCGTTGTGCGTGTGGAGTACGATCTACCCATGCAGCGCATCGAGGGCAAGAAGGTGACTATGCCAGAGTCGCGCCCCGCAACCACACGTGCTACGAACCTACCCTTCAACGACCCAGAGTTGGAGTGGCAGTGGCACTACTATAACGATGGCTCACTCGAAACTGAGCTATGCAGGGAGGGTGCAGACATCAACTTGCTCAACGCATGGAAGTACACCGCTGGCGATAGCCGCGTTATCGTTGCTGTGTGCGATGGTGGTGTTATGGCCGAGCATAAGGATCTTGCCGACAACATGTGGGTAAATGAGGCGGAGAAGAACGGACAAACTGGCGTTGATGACGACGGCAACGGCTATGTCGACGACGTACACGGCTACAACTTTGTGACTGGCAATGGCAAGGTTACTGCCGACTCTCACGGCACACACGTTGCGGGTACTATCTCGGCGGTCAACAACAACGGCTACGCAGTATGTGGCATCGCTGGTGGTACGGGCAATGGCGACGGCGTGAAGATAATGTCTATACAGATTTTCGAGGGTGAGGACGGCTGCTACTCTTCAACTATCGCCAAGGGTGTTAAGTACGCAGCAGACAATGGTGCCGTTATCATCAACAACTCTTGGGGCTACGACCCAGGTATATACTACGGTGATAACGAATATGAGCAGTGGGACTCAGTACTCCAGGAGGCATTCGGCTATTTCAAAACGAACGCACGCCTTGAGGGTGCTATGGAGGGTGGCTTGGTAGTATTTGCTGCGGGCAACGAGACATACCCCGAGTCAGCATACCCAGGTGCATACCGCGACTATATCTCCGTATCGGCTATGTCGTCAGACTACAAGGCGACATACTACACCAACTATGGTCCAGGTGTTAACATCTGTGCCCCTGGAGGTGATGCTACATACGCTGGGTGGTTGACAATCTCCTCTGTATCGACCACCGAGAAGGATGGCTACGAGTATATGCAGGGCACATC
>JAFYWG010000052.1 GCA_017558115.1 Alistipes sp. | reverse complement strand
ACTCACTAAATATGTATCAGCGTATCTAATATTGTTTATTACGGGCAGGCTGCGGCAATAGGCGAATGCATCATCTCCAATGCTAGTTACGCTCTCGGGAATAGTAATGCTTGTTAGACTGCTACAACCCTCGAATGCCCCAAATCCAATGCTAGTTACGCTCTTGGGAATAGTAATGCTTGTTAGGCTGCTGCAACCACTGAATGCCTCAGATCTAATGCTAGTTACGCTCTCGGGAATAGTATATGAAGTCAATCCCGCCGGGGCAAATGCAATTAGCTTACCATCTTTAATCAAACATCTGCCATCGGTCGATGCAAACTTGCCTTTAAACGATTTTAGACTGCTGCAATCTGCGAATGCACCACCTCCAATTGACGTAACATCCTCGGGAATAGTTATGCTCCTTAGGTTTGTACAATCCTTGAATGCATCATCTCCAATACTAGTTACGCTATTAGGAATCGTGATACTTGTTAGCCCTGTGCAACCCCTGAATGCCTCACGTCCAATCTCCGTTACGTTTGTGGGGATAGTAATACTTCGTAGATTTACACAATCACAAAAAGCATAATCGAAAATCCTTGTTACGGTTTTTGGAATAGTAACACTCTTTAGCCTTGTATGACCACCAAACGCTAAAGCCATATGATAATCCAACGATTTCCACCACTCCTCACGCTCGGCGTCATCTTCGATACCCATAGGACCTGGGTCACCAATGCGGATAACATCACGGCTGAACTTGAATACACCCTTGCCATTATGGAAGCTGTGAGATACTAAGAAAGATGGCATTGGATCTGAATCATCGAGTTTCCTGCCATCGGTAGTAGTATACCAAATCTCGTTGTCGGGTGGTGTCTGCGCTGAGGCAGTGGCAACCGCTGCCACAAGGCATAAAATAAGAGTAGATAGTTTGCGTAGCATATTGAGTAGTTATACTTAAATTTAAGTACAAATATAGCAAAAAAATAGGCTCATGGCCGTAACCTGGAAAATTATTTTTAACTTTGTGCTACTAAAACCTTTAACTATGACTAAGAAAAAGCAGGCAACAACCGAGAGCGGCGGTGTTAAAAGTTGGTTTAAAACCTATGTGGTGGATGCGTTGAGCTATATGGCGATGGGTCTCTTCGCATCGCTTATCATTGGTCTAATCATCAAGCAGATATCACTTATCCCTGGCCTTGACTTCCTTGCGCCTATTGCCACTATCGCACAACTCGACCTCGTCGTGGGTGGTGCTATCGGTCTTGCTATCGCATTAGGACTAAAGCGTGACCCGCTTGTCACTATCTCTGCCGTTGCGGTGGGTGCTTTGGGTTATACACTTGGTGGCTCTGCGGGTGATGTGGGTGGTAACCCCATCGGTGCATACGTCGCCACCATCGTGGCTCTCGAGGTGGGTTCGCTCGTCTCGAAGCGTACACCTGTGGATATTATCCTTACGCCCCTTGTAACGATTGTGGCGGGTGGACTTGTGGCGCAGTACATCTGCGTACCTATTGGTGAGTGGGTGATGTCGTTGGGCGAGCTTATAAATCGCGCTACGGAGCTCAACCCCTTTGCTATGGGTGTTATTGTGGCAGTATCTGTGGGCTGCATACTCACGCTCCCTATCAGTTCGGCAGCGTTGTGTATATCTATAGGTATCAGCGGCTTGGCGGCGGGTGCAGCAACGGCGGGATGCTGTGCGCAGATGGTTGGCTTTGCCGTTATCAGCTTCAAGGAGAACCGATGGGGTGGCCTTATCTCTCAGGGCCTCGGCACCTCGATGCTACAGATTGGCAACATCGCACGCAAGCCTATCGTATGGCTCGCACCTACGCTCGCTTCGGCAATACTTGGTCCTATCTCCACATGCATACTTAAAATGGAAAATAGCGCTGCGGGTGCTGGCATGGGCACCTCGGGCTTGGTAGGCCCCATTGGCTGTTGGGATACCATGTCTTCTACGACCTCACACGCGCTGCTTATCGCCGAGATTGTGGGCATGTACTTCGTGGCTCCTGCGTTGCTGAGCCTGCTTATCCACTGGGGCATGAAGCGCCTTGGTTGGGTCAAGGATGGCGACCTAAAGTTACAGAGATAAAGAAAATAGAGTGCTGCGGCACTCTATTTTTGTTAGTATAGCACTTGTATAGGCTCTCTCTGCACCGTGTCGAGGGGGTAGGAGGCGTACTTAACCCGCGCGAAGTCGATGTTGTCCAACGCTATGGAGCGTATGGTGGAGTTGTAGGCCGTTTTGTAGTAGATTGTGCGCGACGAGAGGTCTATGGCCGATGTCCACTGCGTAGCGCTGGGGAGGTTATGCTCCGCGGGGTTCTCGATGGCTATGGGCACATCGAAGTTGTTGAGTAGGTGGAAGGCTTCGAGCACCGTGTCGAGGCCCGTAGCACGAGTAGGTGCGGTATTGCGGAAGAAGGCGGCACGCACAAAACGTGAGGGTGGGGTAAAGTCCCCTGGTAAGCCATGCATCGCCGTGCTACCGCCATTAGGTTCGAGCGTCACGCCTCCGAGCTTGTAGCTTTGCGCGCTACCGGGGCGTAGGTTGACGTAGTTCTCGAGGTTTGTGACCTGCCATGTGTAGCCCGGGGCATTTGTAATCACGCCCACCTCGTTCTCGTAGAAGCCCACCTTGCCCTCTACAATCTCCATCACCACCTGACGTCCCGATGGCTCGCCTATGCGCCAATGTACCACGGCTGTCTTCTCCAGGGCCACGATGCGTACACGCTTCACAGCCTCCATAACCTCATCTATCGTTGCGCACTGCGTGAGCATCCACTGCACCACCTGAAGGTCGGCAAGCGTGCGAGCATTGTCCACCATCTCGTAGGCCTCGTAGCTGCCATAGCGCGGGAAGAAGAACAATCCCGCCGAGAGTCCCGCCTCGTTGATGCCCTCGGCTATAAACTCCCTCTCCACCACCGCGAGCCCCACCACGCCATAGCGCGCCTTGAACTTTATGCCATTCGTACCCGTGGGTGTGTAGGACTGCAACGCCTCGCCACGCGGGATTATGACGTACTCGCTTTTGAGGGCTCCGTATGCCCACTCAATAGTTCGTGCTTGGATGTAGCTACCATCGGCAGCTGTGAGCGATATGCCGGTGCAGGCAACCGAGGTGTGCACACCACCCAGCATGGCCGCCACGCCCAACAGTAGATTTTTCATTATCTTACTCATAATTTACGTTGTTAAGTGAAACCGCTGGACTCAACAACATAAATCGCGCCGAACAAAGTGTGATAGGGACCTTTCTGTTGATAACGACGAAAGCGACGAAAGGGACGAAAGGGATGACTCGGACAACGACGCTGATAGCGACGAACGGACGAACGGGACGATGGGGACGAGAAAACTACGACGAACGGACAAAACGACAAATACGAACACGCTTCCCAAATGCAGTTCGCTCCCTCGTCTGTTTGTCCGCTTGTCTGTTTGTCTGCTTGTCTGCTTGCGCAAGAAGGTCGTCCCTTTTGTCTCTCTTATCTCCTTGCGCGAGCCTTTTGCTCTAAAAACAATAATGGCAGCACCCGAGAGCGCTGCCATTACTATTTTGGTCGGTAGATAAGCGTTTTACCAGAGTGATACCTCCTCGCCAGTCATAGGATCTACTGCGAAGGGCTCGCAGAAGTTGCCATCCTCACCTACCCATGTAGTGTAGATAAAGGTGCTATCCTTAGAACCATAAGGGAAGAAGATGTAGGGTGCATCGCGCTCCTCAGAGTGGTAAACCTCCTCGAGGTAGTTGTCGCCATCTATATCCTCCCACTCTACCCACTCGCGGAGGTAGATGCCAGACTCCTGCCACTCGAAGCTCTTACCCTGCTCGCTCATGCCACCAGTGTCGCAGCATGTCATAATCTCAGCGATAAGCTTCTCTACGGTGTCGATGTTTGTGCCGAGCTCCTCGTTAACGAGGTTAGAGCGGAAGATAGCCGCTGTGTAGACCTTAGTGTGAGCAGCGGGGAGACATGACCAGCTGAATGACATGAAGAGGTGTGGGTTGTCCTCAACAGCGAGGATAGATACTGTAGGCTTAGATGCCTCCCACTGTGCCTCGGTGCGGTATACTACGTTACCGATGTTTGCGATAGGCTTGAAGTAGCATGCAGAGGCTGCAGAGCATACGCCCTCAGCATCAACAGCCATAACCACAGCAACATACTCTACATCCATCTCGAGGCCGCTCAAAGCGATGCAACCATCAACGAGAGCGTAGCGGCTGTCGGTAGTCTTATACACGTCTGATGCCGACATGTTCATGATGATGTACTCACCAGCCTTCTTTGCTGTGCCACCATACTTCTCCTTCCAGATAGCGTCGCTTGTCTTCGAGAGGATATATGCGAAGTGGTCTGCGCCCTCAGCGTTAAGGCGGATAAGGGTGTTGTCAATCTTGTAGTCAACAAGCTCTGTAGTGAGCTCGATGTTGTTGTACTCAATCACCTTAGTTGTGTACTCGCCCTTGAAAGGCTTACCAATCTTACCCTCGGCGTCTACCGCTACGGCGAAGAATGTGAGCTCTGTGCCAGGCTTAACACCTGAGTAGCGTGCTACGACAGCCTCGTTAGACTTAACCATTGTACCCTCCTCGAGCAACATGTCGATGATGTAGTTGTCATCGGGGTATGCAGAAGCCATGTATGAAGGCATAGCATTGTAGAACATCATGATGTGGTCCTCAGCGGTGTTGAGCGTCATCTCGATGAAGTTGTAAGCAACAGTAGGCTCGCCAATTACGCTAACCTCCATGTCGCCATCGCGTGTGTAGTCCTGGGTAGAGAACTCCCAAGAGATAACGTTTGCGGGGAGGTATGTGTGCTTAGAGTTATCAGCGATGTAGTATGCAACATAGTCTGTGCCGTACTCCAAGGCTACACCATTTGTGAAGAGCTCAACGAATGAGCCTGTGTACTCCATATTCTCGTGTGTAGCAGCGAGGTAGTCGGGGTGCTCAGTGTAGTACTCCGCAATAGCAACCTCGTCAAACTCCTCAGCCTTAGCATAGCCAAGCATATAGTTTGCCGAGCTCTTGGTCTTGAATGTGACGTTCACATCGAAGAACGAAGCCTCGTTAACCTTGAAATCAACAGAGCTGTGTGTGTAAGCCTCGGTGAAGAACTCAGTCTCAGAGATGTAGAGATCGCCCTCCTCGTTTGTGCGAGGCACGGTGTACCAGAAGATGTAGTCAGTGCCCACCTTCATGCCCTGTGAGCGCAACTCCATGTATGAGAGTGTCGCAACAGTATCCTCCATGAACGATACCTGCTGTACGTAGCTGTTGGTTGCACCACCCAAAACCTGATTACACCAGCCCATTACAGTGCTAATCTTGTAGTCGGTTGCAGGGTTGATACCGCAAAGAATGTAGTTTGCACCATAGCCAGCCTCGATGCTTACGCCATCCAATGTGAAGTATACCTTAGCAGGGTTAGTAGATACCTTGATGCTTGCAATAGCCGATGAGCCGTTGTTGAATGTAACCATGAACTTAACAACGCCATTGCTTACCGCTGCACCCGACTCGATAGCCTCGAGCGTAGGAGCCATGAAGTAGAGTGTCATAGTGCCACCCTTAACGTTGTGGTTCACCTCACACTCCCAACCCTTAGGAGTAGTTACGAGGTAGTCTGCTGCATCCTCCACGTCGAGTGCGAAGGGCAATGTCTCGCCATAAGCAGCGAAGATAGAGTCGTAAGGAAGGATGATGCGACCATTCTGCATACCCACCTTCACCTCCGAGCCATCAGCAAGGGTGATGAGGCAGTAGAGAGCCAACTTGTTGCCATCCTCATCTGTGCGCCAGTCAGAGTAAACAACCTTAACATCCTTGATGATGCTGTCGGCTACAGACTCTGTGTAACCTGTCTGAATCCATGTAGCGCCGTTGTCGAACGATACCTCGATAACGCCATCTACAACCTGTGTCTTGGGTGCGATCTCAGCCACGGGGACAACCTTGCCATTCACGTAGATGGGCTGAGGGTTGCCAAGGCCATCGAACTGTGCCCAGCAGAGTACGCCATCCACTACGGTAGTTGTTACGAGGCCTGCGGGAACCTTATCTGCCTGAGGATAGACGTTGATCTTTGTGCCGTCAGAGAGGATGATCTGCTTACTGCCATCCTGCTGCTGCTTAACGTCTGTAATGGTCACAAGGCCATTCACCATGTCCTTAATCGCATTAAGCTCATTCTCTACCTGCTGACGGAGGTCAGCAATCTGCTTCTCAATGTCGTCAAGCTTACCCCAGATAGCCTTGTCGTCATACTGACAAGAGACCACCGAAGAAGCCACGATAGCCGCTGTGAGCACGGTAGCCACAACAGCCTTTGCGTTCTTAAAAAATCGCTTCATAGTGTTATTGTTATTTAGTTGTTTAATGTGTCCATTTTCAGCACATAAGCGTGCGTACAAGTCAACAAATTTAAATATAAAAATCTACACAACCAAATATGGTCGTGAGATTTCTGCATAATTATGTGGTTTCGGGGGAAATGATTGGTGAAGAACCGCTGTTTGCAGCGCGGGATTATTAGGGAGTTTAGTGAGATTAAAGAGTTTAGGGCGGGTACAAATGGCATGAGATTGCCACGTCGGACGATGTCCTCCTCGCAATGACGGAAGAACCTCCACCGCTTTCGTCCGAGCGAAGCGTGGGAATCTCCTAACCCACGGTGGGATAATTAGGGAGTTTAGTGAGATTAAAGAGTTTAGGGAGGTGGTAGTGTTATGTGAGATTGCTTTACCCTATATTCCCTAAACTCCTTAAATTCCCTAATTGAATAGTGTTTGGTAAAATTACCTGTCAAATGCCTGAGCCTTGAGTGCTATGCCTTCGCCATCGGGGGTTACGAGCACTACGCCTGCCTCCTCGCGTGTTATGTGGCCGATGATATCTACCAAGCCCAGGCGCATGATGCTCTCCTGCTTCTCAAGTGGCACGGTGAAGAGTAGCTCGTGGTCCTCTCCGCCGTTGAGTGCCGCGATAACGGGGTCTATATGCATCTCCTCTGCAAGTTCCGTCGTCTGGCGTGCAATGGGTATGCGCTCGAGATAGATGCGTGCACCGCACTTCGACGAGCGACAAATCTGTCGTAGGTCGCTTGCGAGACCATCCGATAGGTCAATCATAGAGGTGGGCTGGATGCCCTCCTCCTCAAGTGCGTCGATGATGTTGATGCGAGCACGTGGCTTTAGGTAGCGCTCCAAGAGGTATTCGTGACCCGCGAACTTGGGCTCAGGGTTTGCTATATCCTTCAATACGCGCTTTTCGCGCTCCAAGAGGTGTAGACCCATGTATGCTGCACCGAGGTTCGAGGTGATGCAGATGAGGTCGTGCTCCTTAGCTCCCGAGCGGTATGCTATGTCGCTCTTCTTTGCGCGACCGGTAGCCGATATGGTGATTACGAGGCCATTCATCGATGCTGTGGTGTCGCCACCCACGATGTCCACACCGAGCTCCTTTGCTGCATGCTCCATGCCCTCGTATAGCTCGTCGAGTGCCTCAACCGATATTTTTGCCGAGATGCCGAGTGCCACTACCACCTGCTGGGGCTTAGCGTTCATCGCGAGGATGTCGTTTACGCCGCGCACTATAGCCTTGTAGCCGAGGTGCTTAAGCGGGAAGTAGCTTAGGTCGAAGTCTATGCCCTCGGTCATCATATCTGTTGTGAGGAGCATAACCTCGTCGCCGAGGTCGATGATTGCGGCATCGTCACCCGCAGCCATGAGTGTGGTGTCGTTACGACGCTGTAGGCGTGCGGTGAGGCGGTCGATAAGACCAAACTCGCCCAATGATGCAATCTCAGTGCTATTGTGTGGTTTCATACTAAAAATTTTTGCAAAAGTACTTTTTTGATTGGAATATTGCAAAAAAAAACATAACTTTGCCTCAAATTTGTTTTTATTAAAAAGTTTTAAAAAAATAAATAGTAGAAATGCTTAACATAATTCTTTTTGGAGCACCCGGTTGTGGCAAGGGTACGCAGGCAGCACGCTTGGCTGAGCACTACGACCTCTATCACATCTCAACAGGTGAGGTTATTCGCGGTGAGATTCAGCGCGGTACAGAGCTTGGTAAGAGCATGGAGGCATATATCTCACGTGGTGAGCTTGCCCCCGATAGCATCGTTGTAGAGATGGTTCGCAACTACATGGCTTCACACTCAGACAAGGGTTGCATCTTTGATGGTTTCCCCCGCACCACTGCCCAGGCTGAGATTTTTGATTCGTTGCTCGCGGAGATTGGTCGCAAGGTAGATGTTATGATCTATATGGATGTTCCCGAGGAGGAACTCGTACGCCGTATCTTGTTGCGTGGCAAGGATTCGGGTCGTGCCGATGATGCATCGGAGGATGTTATCCGCAACCGCATCGAGGTATACCGTCAGCAGACAGCAATAGTCGCTGAGCACTACACCAAGCAGAATAAATATAGCGAGATCAATGGTCTCGGTACTATGGACGAGGTGTTTGGCCGCTTGGCAGAGGTTATTGATGCCAAAAGGTAGACAAAATTGTTAAAATAACCTACAACGGGCGGTGTCGATACAATATATTGACCTCGCCCGTGTTTATTATATTATGGTAGGAAAGAGAATATACATATTGTTGCTCGCCGTTGTGTTGCTCGCGGGTGGCGTTGTTGCCGAGGCTAAGAGCTATGGCGTTAAGGATGTGCCCAACGTGCAACTTAAGGACCGCATGCGCTTTGTCTCAAACCCCGATGGCATCCTCTCGCGAGATGCTGTTGCACGCATCGACTCCATCTGTTACTCGCTTAAGGAGCGTGGCATTGCCGAGGTCGTTGTCGTGGCCATTGGCGACATCAAGTCAGCAGACGTGTTCAGCTTCTCGCACGAGTTGTTCTCGTTGTGGGGTGTGGGTGACAAGGAGTTGGATAATGGCCTTGGCATCCTCTTGGTTAAGGATAGACGCGAGGTGCGCTTCCACACGGGCTATGGCTTGGAGGGAGTGCTTCCCGATGCTACATGTGTGCAGATACAGCAGGACTATATGCTCCCCTCGTTTAGGGAGGGTGACTATAGCGAGGGCATGGTGCTCGGTGTTGAGGCTGTGGATGGCCTCTTGACCAATGGCGAGTTGCCACGTGCTAAGCGCAATCAGGAGGATGATTCGTCGATGATAATGGCACTTATCATCACGTTGCTCTTTATCGGTGTGCCCCTTATTTTTGTCTTCCGCTCGGTGCGTGCAAGTACTAAGTGCCCAAGTTGTGGTAAGCATGCGTTGAGAGTTACCGACCGCGCTATTGTGGAGCGCACACAGACCCATGTCACCATTCAGGAGACGTTGGAGTGTGATAATTGCCACACCATACATACGCGCACCACACGTCGTGGTAATGGTGGCGGCAGCGGCGGTGGCCTACTCTTTGTGCCCCTCTTCTTTGGCGGTGGCCGTGGAGGTCGCGGTGGCGGCTTCGGTGGTGGTAGCATGGGAGGTGGCTTTGGTGGCGGTAGCTTCGGTGGCGGTGGCGGCAGCTCAAGCTGGTAATCAGGTGTTTATAAGAGAAAATAACTTAAAAAAATAAAACTATGAAGAAGGGAACAATTATTTTACTTTGTATTGGTGGCGCTTTGCTTTTGTTGATTTGCTTTGGCATCTCGAAGTACAATGGCCTTGTTGAGGCCGAGACTGCTGTAGACCAGAAGTGGTCTGACGTAGAGACTCAGTATCAGCGTCGCGCAGACCTCATCCCCAATCTCGTGTCTACAGTCAAGGGCTATGCAACTCATGAGCAGGAGACATTCTTGTTGACTGTGGAGGCGCGTGCTAAGGGTGCGAAAATCGATCCTGCTACAGCAACGCCCGAGCAGTTTGCAGCATGGCAGGCTGCACAGGATGATGTGCTAAGCGCTATCAATGTTGTTGTTGAGGCATACCCCGAGTTGAAGGCGAGCCAGAACTTCTTGCAGTTCCAGGCGCAGCTTGAGGGTACGGAGAATCGCATTGCCGTAGCGCGTCAGAACTATAACGAGGCGGTTAAGGAGTACAACGTCTATGTGCGTACGTTCCCCAATAACATCATCGCTTCGATTTTCGGCTTCGAGAAAAGGGTGATGTTTGAGGCTCAGGCTGGCGCGGAGGTTGCCCCCGTTGTGCAGTTCTAAGCACTCTGCAATAGCAAAAGTTAACTCCTCGGATGGTATGTCCGAGGAGTCTTTTTTTAGTCGGTTGCAACAATCGATGTTACATGTGTGAGTGGCGCTATCTTACGGAGCATCTGTAACATACCGCAGTATTTGTCGTTGGCGAGGTTTATGGCGCGACTCACCACCTCTTGCTCCTTTAGGGTGTGGCACTCGGCGTTGTAGACAACGTTGAAGTGTGTGAATAGGCTCTCGGCAACTACGGTGGGCGTTGAGAGCGTACCCTCGAGTGTTAGTTCAAGGTTTTTGAGCGATGCTGTGCGCTCCTTGAGTAGTCCCATAATGGTGCGCGAGAGGCAGTCTAACGAGGCGTATAGAAGCAACTCTTTGGGGTTGAGTGCCTCGATATTACGACCATCGGCAATCGAAAAGCGGTGGTCGCTGCTCATCTGAAGTGTGATTTTCTGTGTCATAGTAAAAAATATTTGTTCTATACGCTAAAAACGTGGCAATAATCGTTCCTATTTGTTGTGTGATTATGTGAAAAATTGCTATCTTTGCCCTATATTATATACATTGAATATGCGTAGAAAAATTATATCTTTTTTAGCCCTTACTGGTGTTATGCTCACCGCTGTGGATGCTGCGGCTCAGAGTCCCGATTTTGCTGTGCAGAGAGCCGAGATTGAGGATATGCTCGAGCGTGGTCGTTGGGGTGAGGCCTACGAGGCACTCTCAGCATTGGAGTGCAATGTAGATGCCATGACAATGAGCCACTTCGCAGAGTGGGTGGAGTACCAGAAGGTGCGCACCTCGGTAGAGTTGGGTGTGGCAGAGTCGGAGGTGTTGATGCAGGAGTTTGTGGAGAGCCACCCAACGAGCATCTACCGCAACGACATGCTCTTTATGCTTGCGAGCTTCTACACCGACAACGGCATGATGGAGGAGGGTGAGCGTATCTTCAACGAAGTGGAGTACAAGAGCCTGGATGCCACAGCGCGTGAGCGCTACGACATGCGCATGGGCTACATACGCTTCAAGGAGGGTGACTACACCCGTGCTAAGGCACACCTTGCCAAGGTGTCGAAGGGTGGCGAGTACTATCCCCACGCACTCTACTACATCTCGTACATGCACTACACCGAGGGCGACCTCGAGAGTGCAAAGTCGGGCTTCGAGCAGATAGCTAAGAGTGATGCCTACCGCACCTTAGCGCCATTCTACCTCTTGCAGATTGAGTATCGTAAGGGCAACTACAACTACGTCATTGCCGAGGGTGAGAAGCTCCTCAAAAAGGCAAATGCCAAGACACGTGACGACCTTGTGCGCATCATCGCTGAGAGCTACTTTGTTAAGGGTGACTACGCCCAGGCTGTGCGCTACATTTCGACATACACACCCGAGAATATGGGTCGCCAGGAGAACTACATTCTCGGCTACTCACTCTACCGTATGGCGCGTTACAACGACGCTATCTCGCCCCTTAAGGCAGTGTGCGGCTCGGAGGATGCCTTGACGCAGAATGCTGCCTACCACCTCGGTGACTGCTACCTCAAGATCGGTGGAAAGGCTGCAGCGGCAGATGCCTTCTCTCAGGCTACCGCTACGGGTGAGGGCTACGATGAGAGCATTTCGCGCGATGCCCTTTTGAACTATGGCCGCTTGAAGTATGAGTTGGGCGGTGGTCACTTCAATGAGGCTACGGCGGTGTTGCAGCAATATTTGGAGCGCTACCCAGGCTCTGCACAGGAGGCAGAGGTAAAGCAGTTGCTCATTGCAAGCTACTACAACTCGGAGAACTACGATGCGGCATATGCGGCCATTAAGGAGTATCCCAACCCCGATAACGACATCAAGGCTGCCCTGCAGCGTGTGGCACTCTACCGTGCGGTGGAGGCTATCGAGCGCGAGGACTGGACAACTGCCGACCAACTCCTCAAGGAGTCGGAGGCACTTTCGCTTCAGCCTAAGTATAATGCCCTCACGCTCTACTGGCAGGGTGAGGTTGCTCTTGCTCAGGGCGATATGAAACTTGCGAAGGAGAAGTATGAGGCCTACCTACGTCGTGCGCCCAAGGGCGAGGCGGAGTATCAGTTTGCCAACTATGGCATCGGCTACGCTTGCTTTGGTAGTGATGACATGACGGGTGCAGCGGAGGCTTTCGAGTGCTTCGTGCGTGACTACACTAAGCGTGACGACTACCTATACGATGCTCAAAACCGCATTGGCGATGCGCGCTTCTCGTTGCGCGAGTTTAGTGCAGCACGCAATGCCTACAAGGTGTCAATATCGTCGACATCGGAGTTCCGCCACTACGCACGCTACCAGCTTGCTATGCTCGAGGGTATCGACAAGAAGATAACAAAGAAGGTCGAGATGTTGCAGGGCATCGTTGACGATGGTGTTGGTGACTACGTAGATGACGCATGGTATGAATTGGGTCGCACGCATATCGCCCTGGAGCACTACTCCGATGGTGCAAAGGCGTTGCAGAAGTTCGTGGAGAGCGACAGTGCTTCACCTTACTACGTTAGCGCGATGTCGGATCTTGCATTGGCCTACTACAACCTCGGCCGTAAGCAGGAGGCTATGGCATGCTACGAGAAGGTTGTGGAGTATGACCCACAGTCTGCCTCAGCCCTCGAGGCTATACGCAGCCTTCGCGACATCTATGTCAAGGAGGATAGGATAGACGACTACTTCGCATACGCAGAGCGTAGTGGTGTGCAGAGCGATATGAGCACCGCTGCTCGCGACTCGTTGACCTTCGCTGCGGCAAAGAATGTATACCTCGCAGGCGATATGAGTGAGGCACGCACCAAACTCGATAACTATTTGAAGAGCTTCGAGAGGGGTTACAACCGCACCGAGGCACTCTTCTACTTAAGCGACTGCCATGTGGCTCTTAACGACAACCCCTCGGCTTTGAAGACCATGGAGGAGTTGTTGGACCAGGGGCTCAACCAATACACAGAGCGTGTACTTGGTGTCTATGCCGATATGTCCTACGACATGCGACTCTTCGATAAGTCTGCCGAGGCATACCGCTCGTTGTACGACCTCTCGCACGCCAAGGATAAGCGCGCCGAGGCCTCGGAGGGCTATGTCGATGCCACCTCTATGACGGGCGACAATGCCGCTATCAAGCAGATGTATGCCGATGTCGCGAAGATGACAGATGCTACGCCATGGGCAAGGCGCTATGCAAAGCTCGTCATGGCAGATGTGCTGCATGATGAGGGCGATGCCAAGTCGCTGGAGCTATATACGGAGCTTGCCGCAGACCCAATGAACGAGGAGGGTGCCGAGGCATACTATCGCGTTGTTGAGGCTGCATATATGGTGGGCGACTATGAGCGTGCCCAGCAGCTTGTCTTCAACATGGGCGCGTGTGGCTCAACATATTGGCAGGCGCATATCTTCATCCTCTTGGGTGACACCTTTGTGATGATGGACAACACCTTCCAGGCGCGAGCTACATACCAGAGCATCGTCGATGGCTACTCGCCCAAGGATGATGGCGTAGTGGCTGAGGCTAAGCAGCGCATCGCAAAGCTCCCAAAGTAGTGCGTAAATCATTAAAACGAAAATGTCGAATATGAGATATATCAAATTTGTGTCTGTGGCTATGGCTCTGTTTGTGGCCGTAGCACCCCTTGCGGCGCAGGAGTACAAGCAGGTGGAGGTGACGAAGAACTATAAGCACGAGGTGGCACCCGCCAAGAAAATTATAGCTCCCACCGATATTACTGAGACCCCAGTTATCGAGCCTACTATAACCTATAACGTAAGCCCCGAGAGCTGGCAGATAGAGCTCGAGGACCACAACTTCAGGGCTGCAACCCCCAACTACTGGGATCTAAACCGCCCCGAGCACCTCTTTGCACGTGTGGCATCGGGCTACCCACTTATTACCGATGCTACGCTACGCTATACCACGCACAACGTGCGTCTCGGCTACTTCGGCGTGGGCTTCGACCACAAGGCGAACTTTGCACAACGCACAAATAGCTTCGGTAATGAACTCTCTATGGCAGATAGCTACTCGATGTCGAACGTTATAAATGTTGGTGGTGGTGCGGTCTTGGGCCGTCAGATGTTGGAGGCCTCGCTCGACTATGGTTGCGACATCGCCAACCGCTATGCTAAGCAGAGTCCAGACCGCCTATACTTCCACGATGGTAACCTTCGCGTGCGCTATGGCGACGACTTTGTCAATCTCTCGCGCGTAAACTTCGCCGTTGAGGCCGAGGGTAGCTACTGGAGTCACCACGTGCCCATGGGTGAGGACAATCTGCGTATAGGTCAGTATAATGCCGCTCTCGGTACTGAGCTTGCGCGCGACTTCAAGGGTAATGTCGTGGGCTTCAAGGCAGGCTTTGGCATATGGCAGGGCGATAAGCAGACTAACTATCGCGATATCGCGGCGAATGTGGGTGTGAGCTATGCTCGCTCGTTCGGCATCATCAGCCTTAGGGCCGAGGTGGGTTATATGTACGACAGGGTGGCTGGCCGCGAGAAGGCTTCGCACTTCATTATGCCCGCCGCGCGCTTAGACTTCGACTTTGGCTTGGTGGAGGTGCAGCCTTACATCGAGGTTGAGACAAACATCAAACATAATGGCGTGGAGGCGCTATACAAGAGCAATATGTTTGTAGACTTTGCCCCTATGCAGCAGGCGTTCAACACCATGGCGTCGACACGTAGCTACGACCTCCACTTTGGCATCGTAGGCTCGGATAAGAGCTCGAAGGTGGCGTATAGGGTCTACTTGGGTAGCAGCTTCATTCGCGACCAGATGTTCTGGTATGTTAACGAGGTGGGTACATTTGGCTTCGCTCAGGGCGATAACACACGCCTTTTTGCTGGCGCAGAGGTGGAGTATCACCCCGTTGGTGGCCTTAGACTCGCAGCTGCGGCACGCGGACACTTGGATGGCACGTCGTCGGTATATGCCGTATCGGATGCCAAGCTTACAGCGAATCTCCTTGCCGAGTACCGCCTTAAGAGCTGGACATTCGGCCTATCGTGTGACTTTATTGGTCGCAGGGTGTGGTCGGGCAGCACCTTCGTTGATGGAAAGAGTTTAGTGGCATTCGAGGCCCCTGCGAACTTCGATCTCCATGCCGATATATCGTGCCGCGTGACAAGCGCTGTGGAGATTTTCGTTAGTGGCTCCAACCTCCTAAACCAGAAGATATTTGATCAGGCATACTACTACCGTAATGGCATAGGCTGCATGGTGGGTGCTAAGATTGATTTCTAAAAAACGTGAATATGGCAAAGACAAAAATGTATGCAAAGCGCGACCGCTCGCGTGGCGATGCCCGCTGGAAGGGCTCGGCCAAGGGCTCACTCTTTAAGCGCATGCTTCAGCGCCCAGCATCCAGCTCGCGCAACAACGCCCTATTGTGGGGTGTGGCATGGCTCATCATAGGCGTTATTGTAGCTTGGTACTTCCAGTTTGTGCCCACATCGATGATTGGCTACACGGCGTCGGGCTACATATCGTTGGCATGGCAGTTAGCTATAGCTGCGGCGGTGTGGATGGCCTATGGCATCGTCTACTTCGCATTCGCTGTTATGCGTCATCGCGCAACGGGTGTAACGGAGCTTTTTGGTCGCATGCTCTTTGCGCACTGGCCCATCACGCTTATGCTCGTGCCAGGCATCTTCATCGACCGCATAGCATACTCTACGTTTATGGCAAATCCCGTTGTGGCATTTGCCAAGCATCCTACCGAGACTATGCTTTTGGGTGCTGTAGCCGTGGTGGTGGGCTTGTGGACAATCTACTGGGGCTACCTCGCCTTCTGTCGTGCTACGCAGCGCACAGGCTTCTTGTCGCTTCTTTGCTACGTGGTGGCAACGCCGCTTGCATACTACCTCTCAATCATGGTTGTTAATGCAATATTCAAGGGTATGATGCTCTAAAAAATGGGCGTTAAAAGGGAGAAAAAAGGGAATAAAAAAAAGGGTAAGCTACTTATATCGCACCGCTACAACCACATACCCTTGCTCGATTCCTCGCCTGGGGGAGTTCTGTAGGAGCTGGTCGTATAAGACTTACCCGGGTGCAAATGTACAAAAAAAATGTATCTTTGCAAAAAAATATTGAAAAATGAAAAAGAAAATTTTTATCGCATTTGTCGTTCTTGCTGTGGCTCTGTCAGTTGCAGGTATGTGGGCATACCAAAACTTCTTCGGCTCTGCAGTCAACGAACGCTTCAGTTTGGTGTTTCATAGCGACGAGAGCTACGATGATATGATTGCAAAGGTGGAGAAAAACATCGAGCACGACATGGCATTTAAGCTCTATGCAAGGCATATCGACCTCGATAAGGGTATCGAGGCTGGAACATATACCTTCGAGAAGGGTATGACCGTAATCGAGGTGGCTCGCATGCTGAAGTTTGGTAGCGATAATAGCGTACGCCTGGTTTTAAACAATGCCCGCACACCCGAGGTGTTGGCAGGTAAGATTGCCATGCAGATAGATGCCGACTCGGTGGCTGTGCTTAGTGCGTTACGCAGCGAGGAGCTTATAGCAGAGTTTGGATACGACTCTGCCGAGGCTATGTTTTCGATATTTCTACCCAATACCTACGAGGTATATCGTGATGTGGAGCCCGAGGCTTTGGTGCGCAGGATGAAGCAGGAGTCGGATAAGTTCTGGAGCGATGAGGCACGCCTCAAGAAGCTCGATCGTTCGGGACTCACGCCCTTCGAGGCTATGACATTGGCCTCTATCGTGCATGAGGAGACTAATGCCCAGGATGAGATGGCACGTGTGGCAGGTGTATATATCAACCGCTTGGAGCGCGGTATGTTGCTCCAGGCAGACCCCACGCTAAAGTATGCTGCTGGCGACCCCACGATTAAGCGTGTGTTGAATAAGCATAAGACAATAGACTCGCCCTACAATACATATATGTACTTGGGCTTGCCTCCCACGCCTATTGCTATGCCCGACATGGCGGCGATTGAGGGTGTACTCAACTACGAGGATCACGACTACATCTACTTCTGTGCTCGCCCCGAGATGGATGGTCGTCACAACTTTGCACGCACACTCGCGGAGCATAATCGCAATGCTGCGGCATACCACCGTGCGTTGGATCAGATGAATATTAAGTAATAAGTGCTGAACGTATAATGAGAATTAAGGATTTCTGGATGGATGTGCTACGTGCCGCGGCAATCATTGGCGTGGTGATGGCCATTTCGCACATATTCGAGCAGTATGTAATGTTCTTTAGCGACATGAGCCTCATGCAGGCCTCGGTGACATACTTGATAGAGGCCATGATAGCGGCTGCAGCCTTTGTGTGGCTTATGTTCTACTTCACACGCCGTGTTGCAAGAGCATGGAACGATAGGGTAGAGGTTGGCGATGGCATCGTCGTGGATGTACCTTTCACATATGGTAGGGCGGTGTCGTACGGCCTTATTATCTCTATGTTAGTGGGTCTCTTTGTAGGCGTGGCAAACACTCTCTTTGTAGACTTCATGGGCTATGACCTCTATCGTGCTGGTCAGCTTGCCTACCTCGAGGAGATTGAGGAGCTGATGACTGCCTATAACAAGATGGCTGGTTCGGAGGCTATCTCTGTAGATGTGTTCGAGGGTCAGATTGATACGCTCGAAATGGGGGAGCGTCCCTCGATGTTTATGAACATCCTTGCGCACATGACTGCCTATATGCTCTATGGCGGTATCACGTCGCTTATTGTTGCGGCCATTGCACGTCGTAAGCCTAAGGCTCAGAATATTAGCAATGAGTAGGTATGAATAAAAGATTAGATATATCGGTTGTTGTACCCCTATTCAACGAGGCGGAGTCGTTGCCCGAACTCGTAGCATGGATAGATAGGGTAGCACGAGAAAATAGCCTCACGTATGAGGTTATCATGGTCAACGATGGCTCTACAGATAGGTCATGGGAGGTGGTAAAGGAGCTCTCGGCCAAGTTCCCCGCAGTTAAGGGCATAAGCTTCATGCGCAACTATGGTAAGTCGGCAGCACTCTACTCGGGCTTCGAGATGGCGCAGGGAGAGGTGGTATTTACGATGGATGCCGACCTGCAGGACTCACCCGATGAGATACCCGAGATGCGCCGCATGATATTGGAGGATGGCTACGACCTTGTATCTGGATGGAAGCGTAAGCGCTATGACCCCATCGGCAAGCGCTGGCCAAGTAAGTTCTTCAACCTCACGGCACGCATAATGTCGGGTATACGTTTGCATGACTTCAACTGCGGCCTTAAGGCTTACCGCTTAAAGGTGGTTAAGAGCATCGAGGTATATGGCGAGATGCACCGCTATATGCCCATCCTTGCCAAGCATGCTGGTTTCAAGCGTATTGGCGAGAAGGTTGTCGAGCACCGCGAGCGTAAGTATGGCTACTCGAAGTTTGGCCTCGAGCGCATGGCGAAGGGCTACCTCGACCTCATCACCGTGACCTTCATGTCGCACTTCGGACGCTCACCTATGTACCTCTTTGGTGGCCTCGGCACGCTGATGTTTTTGGCGGGCTTCGTGGCTATAGTGTGGATTGTGGTGGAGAAGTTCGCATGCAGCGTTCCCATAACCAACCAGCCACTCTTCTATTTTGGCCTTACGACCATAGTGCTGGGTGTGCAGCTCTTCTTGGCGGGCTTCTTGGGTGAACTCATCAACCGCCGCTCGAGTGACCGCAACCACTACCTTATAGATGAAAAATTGGAATAATTAAAAACTAAATAACTATGATTCAGAGAATTCAGACACTCTATTTGTTGTTGGCTACAGCCCTTATGGCTTGTACACTCTTTATGCCTATCGCGCACGTATCTACTGCCCAGGGCGAGTTGGTACTCCAGGCATTCAAACCCTTTGGTAGCGAGATGACCTTTGGTTGGCTCTTTGCGGCGCTCTTTATCCTTGCTACGCTCTTGCCTCTTGTGACCATCTTCTTGTTCAAGTATCGCAAGCGCCAGGTGGGCTTGTGCGCTGCTGAGGGTGTGCTTCAGTTGGGCGCAGTAGTCGTTATCTTGCTCTTCTACTGGCTGATTATACCCGATATTCTTCAGGATTTCACCATCCTCTCTAAGAGCCTCGGCTGGGCATTCATTATGCCTGTGGCTGCTCTCATCCCCACATTCTTGGCGGGTCGTGCTATCTTCCGCGATGAGGTCCTTGTACGCTCACTCGACCGCATCCGCTAATAACGTGTCGTTATGATTAGCTTTGAGACAAAGATACGTGTGGAGTACCACCACACCGACCAGATGGGTGTTGTCCACCACTCTAACTACGTGAAGTTCTTCGAGGTGGCGCGCACAGAGTGGTTGCGTGCTAATGGCCTGACCTATGCCGAGATGGAGCGTCGTGGCGTTATGATGCCCATCGTAGATGTGGCGGTAAAGTATCGTAACCCTGCACTCTACGACGAGTTGCTCTCGGTTACAGCATTTGTTGACGAGGCGCCCATGGCGCGTATGATCTTCCGCTACGAGGTGCGTGGCGAGGATGGCAGAGATATAGCCTCGGGCTCTACGACACTCGGCTTTATCGACAAGGAGACACGTCGCCCCGTGAGAGCACCGCAGTGGCTATTGGAGGTTATAAAGCTCTAATTATTAGTCCTCTATGAGTAAGATTGGAGATTACCTACGTCTGGTAAAGTTCTCGCATACGATATTTGCTATGCCCTTTGCGCTGTTGTCGTTCACCTATGCGTGGATGACCGTCGAGCACGATGCAGTGTTGTGGGTGGTGCTACTGCAGGTTGTGGCATGTATGGTCTTTGCCCGCAATGTAGCCATGGGCTTCAATCGTTGGGCAGACCGTAAGATTGACGCTGAGAATCCTCGCACGGCAAATCGTGAGATACCCGCGGGTATCATATCATCGCGCGGTGCTGTGCTCTTTATTGCGGTTAACGCGCTGCTATTTGTTGCCACAACGCTTACCATCAACCCCTTGTGTGCATGGCTCTCGCCTGTGGCCCTCTTCGTGGTGATGTTCTATAGCTACTGCAAGCGCTTCACCGCCCTTGCACATCTCGTACTGGGCATATCGCTTGGCATCGCCCCCGTGGGTGCATATATCGCCGTTACGGGCACCACGGCTCCCGAGTGCTGGCTCTTGGCGGCTGTGGTTACTACGTGGTGCGCGGGTTTTGACATTATCTATGCGTTGCAGGATGCTGAGTTTGATCGCAAGCGTGGTCTGCACTCCATCCCTTCGCACTTCTCGGCTACCGCGTCGTTGGTTATTAGCGGATTGTTGCACCTCGCTAGCGTAGCCCTTTTAGTGTGGTTTGCCCTCTCGCAGCCTCACACATGGTTGCTATATGTAGGCTGTGCGCTCTTTGCTGCGATATTGGCTTTGGAGCACTTCCTAGTTACACCCACAAAGCAGCGAAACATTGGCATTGCCTTTGGCACACTCAACGCCATGGCGAGCATGTCTCTTGCGGTGTGTCTTATTGCTAATTTGTTGATTTATAGATAGTATGTGGGTAGGTGCTGCACTACTTTCGGCAATGCTTCTTGGCCTCTACGACGTTGCTAAGAAGCGCTCGCTTGCGGGAAATGCCGTAGTGGTGGTACTTCTTCTAAACACTCTCTTTTCTACGTTGCTCTTCGCCCCCGTGATTCTCGATGCAGAGTTCGGTTGGGGACTCTTCGAGGGTACGGCACTCGCCTCGGCGCGCGGTGACGTGGGCGACCACGCCCTTGTGGCACTCAAGGCTGCCATCACGCTATCGTCGTGGCTATGTGGCTACTACGCTATTAAACATCTTCCCCTAACTATCGTGGGTCCCGTAAATGCCACACGCCCTGTTGTGGTGCTCGTGGGTGCGCTCCTACTCTTTGGCGAGAAGCTAAACGCTTGGCAGTGGGGTGGTGTGCTTCTGACTATTGTGTCGCTCTACCTCTTAAGCCGTGCGGGAAGCAAAGAGAGTATCAACTTCCGCAGCAACCGCCATGTGTGGGCTCTGTTTGCCGCCATGTTGCTGGGCGCTGTGAGTGGCCTTTACGACAAGTTTCTTATCGCCAACTGCTCTCTGCACCCACTCTTTGTGCAGAGTTGGTTCGGCCTATATCAGCTCATCATGATGGCCATTATTGCCTTTGTGGTGTGGATGCCACGCCGTGCGAATGAGCCATTCAGGTGGGTGTGGACCATCCCCCTAATTTCTCTCTTCGTCTCATGCGCCGACTTCTGCTACTACCATGCGCTGGACGACCCCGATGCTATGATTGCTGTGGTGTCAATGATACGCCGTAGCTCGGTTATCGTCACCTTTATTTGTGGCGCTCTTATCTTCGGTGAGCGCAACCTCAAGGCTAAAGCCCTCGACCTCGCACTTATCCTCATAGGTATGGTCTTGCTCTGTATTGGCAGTGTGTAACGCATGTTTATTCATTCATTTTTATAAGAAAATTGAGTGAATGAACAATCTTTTTACGCCTATCAGACAACCAAAATTAAACGGAAATAGTCCGGTACGATACCGAACTCTTTACCAATAAATCTATTTAATAATCCGTCCAATCTTTTGGGGTCAGTACGCTTCACAATTTCGTAACAATAAATTAACGGTGTTGTCGTGATAACGAAACATCATTGCCCTATTTTTGCAGCGTGAAAAAAGGATTAAACGTGATTAACTAATTTGAATGAATTTATGAGTAAGAGATTGACAATTGCGCTTGTGGCACACGATGCCATGAAGCACGACCTTGCGGAGTGGGTAGCATGGAACTGGGCAAAGCTCCTATCACACCGCCTGATATGTACCGGCACAACAGGCCGCATCGTGGCCGAGACACTTATGGAGCGCAGAGCCATGGATGCAGCGCACTCGCACTTCGACATTACCATGCTTAAGTCGGGCCCATTGGGTGGCGACCAGCAGCTCGGAGCGATGATTGCAAACGGAGAAATCGACATGCTCATCTTCTTCTGGGACCCCATGTCTGCGCAGCCACACGATGTCGACGTAAAGGCCCTATTGCGCTTGGCGACGCTATATAATGTGCCAACAGCGATAAACCGCTCAACGGCCGATTTTATGATATCTTCAACGTTGATGTCCGATACACAGTACAAACCAGTGGTGCGAGACTATACATCATATATACAGCGTACATTAAAGTAGAAGGCTGAATAAAAAGCGTATTTTGTCGTTACGCTCGCCCTCAAAATGCTCATTTACGCTTAAGTAAACTCCGCTTTTTCGGGCTTCGCAAGCCTAAAACTACATCTTTTTATTCAACCTTATAAAAAAAGGATAACTAAATTGCTTTTAGTTACCCCTTTATTTTACTCCTCTGACTGCTCCTTCTCGGCGCGGCGCTTGTTGTTGATATGCATCAACTTGCGTATAGACTGCTGCAACTGCTTGGGGTCGATGTTGCGCTTGATGACCGAGTCGTGAGCCAGCGATATGCCTCCCGTCTCCTCCGATACGGCGATGATGATAGCATCCGACACTTCACTCATGCCGAGGGCTGCGCGGTGACGCATGCCGTATGACTTGGGTACTGCCTGCTGTGTTGAGGGAAGCACACACTTTGCGGCTACCACTCTGTCGCCACTGATGATCATTGCGCCGTCGTGCAAGGGGGCATTCTTGAAGAATACGTTCTGGATGAGTGCCGACGACACCTTAGCGTCGATGGCGATGCCGCTCTCCTCAACTATACCGAGGTCGTTAGACTGCTTGATGAGGATGAGTGCACCCACCTTCTGCTCGCCCATCTCCTGGCACGCCTCGACGATGGGGTGGAGGTCTATCTCCTTAGCACCCTTGCGGTGGCGGAAGTCGAAGATGCGTGTGAGCCACTCGAAGCGCTCACGCTGGCGACCTATGGCCTGCAAGAAGTGGCGTATCTCGGGTTGGAAGATGATGATGATGGCGATGACACCCACCGAGATGATCTGTCCCAAGATTGTTGAGAAGAGCACGAGGTTGAATGTCCTGACCAGAATCCAAAGAAGGTAGATGAAGAAAACGCCGAACATAATATATGGTGCGCTTGTACCCTTCATGGCGCGGTAGAGGCCATAGAAGAGCGATGACACAAGCAAGATGTCAATTACGTCGACGAAGGTAAATGGTATAAATCCCATGGGAGGATGGTGTCAGTTAATAGTGTGTGTGATAGTTAAAGATGCCGACGTGCAAGTGCATATCGGCATCTTGTGCTATTGCATAGGCGCAGACTACTCGTTCAAGGCACCAGCCTCGTAGAGCTCGTCGACCTTCTTAAGCACGAGGCTTGAGATGTCGAGAGTTGGGTCTGCATCGATAACCGATGTAGCGTTGAGGATCATCTTGTAGCGCTTGTCGGCGTTGATCTCCTCGAGAGCCTTGCGTGTGAGCTCCTGGAAGCGGTTCATGATTACGAGCTGCTCCTCGGCCAATGCCTGCTCATCCTTTGCAAGCTGCTCGCCCTCCTTCTGCACTGTAGACTGCAATGTGTTCATGCGAGTCTGGATAGACTGCTCCTTCTTTGCCAACTCCTCACCCTTCTGCTGTGCGTTTAGTGTTGTGATGAGGCCCTTCTCATAGTCCTGCTGGAGCTTAACGGCGTCGTTCTGCAACTTGTTGTACTCCGCAGCAAGGCTCTGCTCGCTCTTTGTCCAGCCCTCCTGTGCAGCAACTGCACGTGTCTGGAACTCCTGCATCTTTGCCTCCAAAGCCTTACCCTCAGCTGCATACAACTTGCTTGATGCGAGCATGAAGTCGAGGTCCATGTATACAACATCGCCACTTGCTACGCACTCAACGGTTGTAACCTCTGTAGCAGAGGTAGCCTCGCCACTCTTTTTTGCCTCATCTGCGTTATTGCATGCGCTAAGCATTGCTACGGCTGCCAAGGCAAACAAAAGACTCTTTTTCATAGTTTTTATTCTCTTTATTAGTTAATTTTCAAATTCAAAATACAAAGGTAAGAAAAATTTATTTACTTTTGTAAAAAATTTAGAATATTTTAGAGTTGCTTCTATTAAAGCTATAAGTTATGTACGAATATATATCGGGAAAACTCGATGAGGTGAACCCTACGTATGCCGTTGTTGAGGCAGGGGGAGTGGGCTACTTCATCCATATTTCGCTCAACACATACTCGGCTATCGAGGGTGCAAAGGAGGCACGCCTCTATGTTCACTTCGTAGTTCGCGAGGATCAGCAGGCTCTTTTTGGCTTCGCTACCAAGATTGAGCGCGAGCTCTTCCGCCGCCTTATCAGCGTGTCGGGCGTAGGAGGTAACACAGCGAGAATGATTCTCTCGACATACACAGCACGCGAGTTGCAGAACATCATCGCTACGGAGAATGCCGTACTGCTAAAGAATGTTAAAGGCCTGGGACTCAAGACTGCACAGAAGATTATTGTGGAGCTTTCTGGCAAGATGTTGGAGCTCGGTGCCGACACCATGGATATGCCCGTAGTAGCCACGCAGAACAATGTTGTCTACGACGAGGCGCTTGCTGCATTGCAGATGTTGGGCTTCCAGAAGGCTGCATCCGAGAAGGCGCTTAAGTCTATCTTTAAGGATAACCCTTCGATGGCAGTTGAGGAGGCTGTGCGCTTGGCGTTGAAGCAATTGTAGAAGCATCCATATTTTAATTTCATTAAAAAGTCGCTTAGTTGCAAAATATTTGTTAACTTTGTGCGCTTATATGGATATGAAAAGATTATACAACGTAGCTATCATGGTTGTTGTGGCCCTCGCTGCAACAATCGCTGTGTCGTGTAGCAACGAGAGTGATACTGTGCTCACCAAGCAGCAGGACGACATCTCGCGCTACCTCACATCGTCGCACCAGCCCAAGCTTGTGGAGGAGTCGGAGGTCTCTGCACAGCCCAATCCCGACCCACATTTCTACACGCATTGGGGTCTCAACATTTTCCGCTACATAGCGACCTACTACGACGAGGGTAGAGAGGATGAGCCCGAGGTTACGGGTAAGAGCACGATAGAGATCATCTACAGCGCATACATCTTTACTGGTAGCAAGCCAGCAACATCGGCCCTATATGCCACCAACGACGAGACGCAGATTGCGGAGTTGGAGCGCTTGGGTCTAAATACCGAGTATGAGTGGACTACCGAGCCTTTGAGGGTGAGAATGGGTAAGGATGAGATGCTCGATGGCTTGGAGACGGCGCTTAAGGGTTGCCGCAAGGGCGATAGCGTGGAGGTGTACCTAACCTATGACAAGGCATATGGCAAGCACTACGTGGGCTATGTGCCCGCTAAGTCGTCGGTAGTGTGGTACATCGATATTGTTGAAGTAGAATAAATTAGAATAGAGTAGATATATGAATAGATTTTTTGTTGGTGTAACCCTCTCGCTTATCGCCGTTGTACTTTTGGCGGTGTCGTGCGTGAAGGAGCCTACATTAACCTTTAAGGATATTGAGCAGCGCTCACTCAAGGAGTGGATTACGAAGTATCACCCCGAACTCTTGGTGAACTACCAGGAGGAGGGTGGCTACTATGTAGAAGTACTCGATAGGGGAGTGCTCGACTCGGCATCTATCGCTGGTAAGGATGTGTGGTTGTGGTACGACTTCACGGGTCGCGATCTCGAGGGTAACATCTGCGAGACACGCGACTGGAAACTGGCAAAGCAGCTCGGTACATATACCGACTACACCCACTATGTGCCCTCGTTCCGCTTTTGCGGCGAGGAGACATCCTCTATGATGGAGGGTACGTATCTCGCAACATATAACAAATTAAATATCGGTTATATTGCTGGCGTAGAGAGTGTTGAGGGTGAGTTTGAGGTGCGCTATGGCACTAAGCTCCGCCTATATCTTCCATCCTCTATCATCGCTACAGAGAGTGCCGATGGTGGCTACGAGGGTCAGTATGCCATGGAGGAGAACAAACCCTTGGTTGTCGAACTCCACATCTATGGCCATGTGGCAAACCCCGTGGCATATGAGGGTGAACGTGTTGAGGCCTTTGCTCAGGTTAATGGTGGTCTGTGCGAGGAGCATAAGGCTGTAAAGGAGGAGAGCGAGGAGGCTAAGGCGCGTCGTCGTCGCATCATGTCGCGTGCCGATGATCAGAGCACCGAGGAGGGCGAAGAGGAGGTAGATACACGCCCCTTGGAGTTCTTCGATGGCCGCTGGCATCAGCCCGTAGATACGATGGAGCACCTTTTGGTGAACTATGCATATTCACCCACTAAGTCATTGGACTTTAACGCTGTGGGCGCTGATACCATGAAGTATGACAACCCCATGGAGGGCATTTCGGAGAATATATATGCTGCGGGAGATGTCTATTCGCGTAGCGACCTCGACAGCCGCATCAATGCTGCCCTTGTGGAGCGCTTCGGTGCTGGTATCTCGTATGACGAGGTGCTCGAGGCAGACTCTGTGAAGACAAAGAACACCGTTAAGGTGTGGTATATCGGACGCTTCCTCGATGGCTTTATCTTCGACACTAACATCGACGAGGTTAAGGAGATTATCTACGGCAAGGTGGAGACCGAGGGTAAGGCTTTGTCGTTTAGCACAAGGGATCCCCTAAGCAACGAGTATATCTTGGCATGGAACTACGCCATCCCTACGCTACGTCGTGGCCAGTGGGCTGCAATCCTCTCTGTGTCGACATATGCCTATGGTCTTGAGGGTCAGACTGGCTCGACAACATCGACTACCACAAACTCGAATCAGGCATACTACGACTATGCAAACTACTATAACTACATGAACTACATGAATAGCTATTACGGCTATGGTTATGGTAACATGTATAACAATGGCTATTATGGTTATAACCCCTACTACTATGGTTATAACTACAACTATAACACCGGTACGGATGAGTCGGTGACCGTTACCACCACCTCTACCGAGATTCAGGCATTCACGCCACTACTCTTCCAGGTATTCGTAGAGAAATAATAACGTGGAGCAACCCAAAATAGAGCGCCTACTTCGGCTGATGAAGCTGATGACGGCAAATGTAAACTACACTGTCGAGGACCTCGCTGAGCGCCTCGACACGTCGTATCGCTCCATATATCGCTATATCGACACCTTCAAGAGTGCCGGCTTTGTGGTGCATAAGCTCGAGGGTGGCATCTACAAACTGGGCAAGGAGAGTCGCTACTTCAAGGATATATCGCAGCTCGTACACTTTACCGACGAGGAGGCTCATATCTTCAATCAGCTCCTCGAGGGCTTGGACGACACAAATGCGCTCAAGCAGAACCTACGCCGCAAGCTCACTACAGTCTACAACTCTACGGCCATGGCGGCAAGTATCGTCAAGGGTAAGAACGCACAGAACGTAAACCGCCTGCAAGAGGCTATCGAGAATCGCCGTCAGGTGGTGTTGGTTGACTACGCCTCGTCACATGCGGGCGTTACGCGTAATAGAATTGTTGAGCCCTTTGGCTTCACTACGAACTATGTACAGCTGTGGTGCTACGAGCCCGAGAGCTCTATGAACAAGCTCTTTAAGGTGGCGCGTATCGGTTCTGTTGAGGTGCTCGAGACGCCGTGGCAGTGCGCCGAGAGGCATGAGAGGGGCTTTATAGATGTCTTTCGTATGACGGGCTTCGAGCAGCACCATGTCGTGGTGAAGCTCGGCATGTTGGCCCGCAACCTCCTTATCGAGGAGTATCCACTCGCGGAGCGCGACATAAAGCCATTAGACGCTACGCACTGGTTGCTCGATACCATGGTCTGCAACTATGTGGGTGTAGGACGCTTTGTGATGGGCTTGTTGGACGACGTGGAGATTGTCGCGAGCCCCGACTTCGAGGCGTACATCGACAACATTATCGAGCAGTACAGAGGAGCGATTAAAAATCACTAATTCCCTCTATTACAGCAATCTCTTTATCCAATTAAACATCTTGTAGGGCATATACCTAAAGGGCACATCTATCCATGTGGGGGTGTTTAGCATGGCACGGCGGTGCGAGAAGGCATATAGTGAGTCGCGGCCGTGGTAGCGTCCCATTCCCGAGTTACCCACGCCACCAAAGGGCATGCGTTCGTTGGCTATGTGCATGATGACATCGTTGATGCAGGCACCTCCCGACGATGTGTGGGCGATGACGCCCGCGGCAACCTCCTCTTTGGCAAATACGTAGAGCGCCAAGGGCTTCTCTCTATCTGTTATAAACGCTATGGCCTCATCCACACTCTCAATCTCCACGATTGGCAACACGGGGCCAAATATCTCCTCGCGTATCACGGCGCTATCCACCGACACACCATCCAAGAGCGTAGGCTCGATGTAGCGGTCGTGGGCATCGACCCTGCCGCCATGGCGTATTGTACCCTCGTGTAGGTAGCCACTAACACGCTCAAAGGCCTTCGCCGATACCATGCGCACGTAGTGTTTACTCTCTTGCGGGTTCTCGCCGTGTAGCTCCATCATGGCCTGCTTAAAGGCTTCTATAAACTGCTCCTTAACCTCGTGGTGGATAAGCAGATAGTCGGGTGCTATACATGTCTGGCCGGCGTTGAGGCTCTTGCCCCACGCTATGCGCTTTGCCGCTACGGCGATGTTGGCGCTCTTGTCCACAACCACGGGGCTCTTGCCACCCAACTCCAAGACTACGGGTGTAAGGTTCTCCGCCGCAGCACGCATGACTACGCGTCCGAGGTCGGGTGAGCCCGTGAAGAAGATGATGTCGTAGCGCTCCTTTAGCAGTGCGCTATTTACATCGCGATGACCCTGCACCACAGCCACATAGCTCTCATCGAAGCACTCCTTAATCATCCTTGCCAATGCCACTGACACATTCGGTACATATGGCGAGGGTTTTAATACTGCAGTGCATCCCGCCGCTATAGCACCCACGAGTGGGTTCAAGAGTAACTGCACGGGGTAGTTCCATGGCGCTATGATGAGCGATACGCCGAGGGGTTCGGTGATGATGGCGCTCTTTGAGGGCTTAAGTTTAAGTGGGGTGGAGCGCTTCGAGGGTGCTGCCCACCTTTTTAGGTGCTTGAGGAAGTTGTCAATCTCGCCAAGCACGATGCTTATCTCCGTGAGGTATGCCTCCTCGTAGCTCTTATGTAGGTCGAGGTATAGTGCATCGGTTAGGCTCTGCTCATGCTTAACGATGGCATTGCGCAGCTTGCGTAGCAGCTCGAGGCGATGCTCCACGTCGAGGGTCGCGTGGCTACGAAAGTATGTGCGCTGCGACGCTACAATATCGGGTATGCGGTTGACAATGTCGTTCATAACAAAAAAGGGGACTCGCAGTCCCCTAAGGTTTTAGATGATGTTAAACGCAATCTCCATCATGTTCGTAAAGGATGTCTGACGCTCCTCTGCCGAGCATGCTGTGCCGTGCACAAGCGAGTCTGATATGGTGCAGATGCAAAGGGCGCTCTTACCTGCGCGTGCAGCGTTCATGTAGAGTGCTGTAGCCTCCATCTCTACGGCCAACACGCCCATCTTTTGCCACTGCTTCCAGTTGTCTGCGTCGTCACCATAGAAGACGTCGCTGGCCATGACGTTACCCACCTTGTATGGGATGTTCAACTCCTCAGCCTTGGCTGCTGCAGCACGCAAGAGCTCGAAGTCGGCGATAGGCGCAAATGTGCCAGGGAGGTTGAACTGCGCGCCATAGTTAGAGTCGGTGCACGAGCCCATGGCGAATACTACGTCGCCGAGTTTGAGGTCGGGGTGGTAGGCGCCTGCCGAGCCACAACGTATGATGCGCTTCACGTCGTAGAAGTTGAAGAGCTCGTAGGTGTAGATGCCGATTGAGGGGATGCCCATGCCGTGGCCCTGAACAGATACGCGCTTACCCTTGTATGTGCCGGTGTAGCCGAGCATGCCACGCACGCTATTGTACTGCACGGGGTTCTCCAAGAATGTCTCGGCCATGAACTTTGCGCGCAAGGGGTCACCTGCCATGATTACTCTGTCGGCGATTTCGCCATACTGTGCTCCAATGTGAGGAGTAGGAACTTTACCTGCCATAGTATTATTGTTTTTGTTGTTATATTGTCGTTTTTATATCCTTACAAAGTTAATACTATTCTTGCTAAACTCAAAACATAGTTGCAAAAAAAAAGCGAAAGGCTCGCGCAAGGAGATATAAGAGACTTAAGAGACAAGAGGGACAAGAGGGAAGTCGCTATCAGCGTCGTTGTCCGAGCCATCCCCATCGTCCCTTTCGTCGCTATCAACAGAAAGGTCCGAGTCATCCCTTAAAGAGTTTAGGGTGGGTATGCGTTCCCTAAATTCCCTAAACTCCCTAAACTCCTTAAACTCCTTAATTCGATGGCGGCGGGTATGTTCACTACACAATGGGTGGTATCTGGGGTGACTACAACCTTATGACGCCTAAAACCATTTTTTTCGCACTTCTCCTTTTTGCTTTCTCTAAATTTTACTACCTTTGCAAAGATATAGATATACCACTGTTACAATGGCGAGACCAAAGAAAAATAGCGATACTACAGAGACTACGACACCCAAGCAGAAGAAGTATGTCGAGACACCTCTGATGAAGCAATACTATCAGATAAAGGCTATACACCCCGATGCGATACTACTGTTCCGTGTCGGCGACTTCTACGAGACCTTCGGTGAGGATGCCATCAAAGCCAGCGGCATTCTTGGCATTACGCTCACACGTCGTGCCAATGGCGCTGCGTCGTACGTGGAGCTGGCGGGCTTCCCCTACCATGCCCTGGATAACTACATGCCTAAGCTTGTGAGGGCGGGTGAGCGTGTGGCCATCTGTGAGCAACTTGAGGACCCCAAGATGGTCAAGGGTCTCGTTAAGCGTGGTGTGGTGGAGATGGTGACCCCCGGTATCGTCATGGGTGAAAACCTCGTGGCCGGTAAGGAGAACACCTTCCTCGCCTCGGTATACTTCGCCAAGACCACTACGGGCATAGCCTTTTTGGACCTCTCTACGGGTGAGTTCTACGTAGCCGAGGGTGACGACGCATATGTCGACAAGCTTATCTCCAACCTCCAGCCTCGCGAGATAGTCTTCCAGCGCGGTATGGAGGAGCACTTCAACGATGCCTTTGGCACTAAGCACTACACCTATCGCCTCGACGAGTGGGTATTCTCGGAGGCAGTAAATCGCGATAAGCTCACCAAGCAACTTGGCGTGCAGTCGCTCAAGGGCTTCGGTATCGAGGGCATGAGTGCTGGTATCTCGGCCGCGGGAGCTATCCTCTACTACTTGGAGTTCACGGAGCATAAACAGACGGCACACATATCATCTATCTCACGCATCGAGCGTGGCGACTCGGTGTGGATTGACCGCTTCACCATCCGCAACCTCGAACTCTTTAACTCGAATAGCTCGGTGGCACGTTGCAGCTTTGTCGACACCATAGATCGCACACTCACACCCATGGGTGGCCGACAGCTTAAGCGCTGGGTGGCAATGCCCCTCATGGATACGAAGAAGATTGCACAGCGTCAGGATGTTGTAGAGCAGTTCGTTATGGATGCCGACTTTGCATTCTCGATGCGAGAGCAGATAGCCCTTATCGGCGACTTGGAGCGCATGGCGTCGCGCATAGCCACGGAGCGCATCACACCGCGCGAGCTTATCCAGTTGAAGCACTCATTGCGTGCCGTGGAGATGGTTAAGGCCATGATGGAGTCTACGGACAATGAGGCGTTGCTGGCTTTGGCCGAGCGTCTTGATACGCTACAGGCGGTGGTCAAGCGTCTTGACTCAGACATCTTCCCCGACCCCGAAACCAACCAGATAAGCAAGGGTGGCATCATCGCCTCGGGCGTCTCGGCAGAGTTGGACGAGTTGCGCCGCATAGCGCTTCATGGCAAGGACTACCTACGCTCGTTGCAGGAGCGCGAGAGTGAGCTCACGGGCATACCCTCGCTAAAGGTTGCCTACAACAACGTCTTCGGCTACTACATCGAGGTGCGCAATACGCATAAGGATAAGGTTCCTGAGTCGTGGATACGTAAGCAAACGCTTACTGATGCCGAGCGCTACATCACCGAGGAGTTGAAGGAGTACGAACAGAAGATATTGGGCGCCGAAGAGCGCATCATACAGATAGAGACGCAGTTATATGCGCAGCTTGTGGCATTTATATCTCAGTATATCGTTCCCCTACAGCGTGATGCACAGGTTGTAGCCTATGCCGACTGCTTGCAGTCGTTGGCACGCATAGCTACCGAGCGACGCTATGTGCGCCCTGTGGTTGACGACTCAGATGTTATCGACATCACGGATGGTCGCCATCCCGTCATCGAGACGCTTATGGCCATAGGTGAGGAGTATGTGCCTAATAGTGTAAAACTCGACACCACGGAGCAGCAGATTATAGTGATTACAGGACCCAACATGTCGGGTAAGTCGGCATTGTTGCGCCAGACGGCGCTCATCGTGCTCATGGCGCAGATGGGTTCGTTCGTACCCGCCAAGGCGGCACGCATAGGCGTTGTAGATAAGATATTTACGCGCGTGGGAGCATCGGATAACCTCGCCGAGGGAGAGTCTACCTTCATGGTGGAGATGTTGGAGTCGGCAAGCATCCTCAATAACATATCGCCCCGCTCGCTCGTGCTTCTCGACGAGATTGGCCGAGGAACAAGCACCTACGATGGTATCTCCATCGCATGGGCCATGGTGGAGTACCTCCACAACAACGGCCTCGGTGCAGCCAAGACCCTCTTCGCTACGCACTACCACGAGCTCAACGAGATTGAGAATATGTTGCCTCGCGTGAAGAACTACCACGTAACGGTTAAGGAGGTGGACAACAACATCGTCTTCTTGCGTAAGTTGGTACGTGGCGGTACGGAGCACTCGTTCGGTATCCATGTTGCACGCATGGCGGGTATGCCTCGCTCTATAGTGTCGCGTGCTGAGGCCATCCTTGCGAACTTGGAGAAGGTGTATGGTTCGGGCGAGATTGTGCCAAGTGGCGCTATCAAGGAGCGCGGTAAGAGGCGTGCCGTGGCGGCATCGGCCATAGAGACTAAGGATAATATTCAGCTTTCGATGTTCCAACTCGACGACCCCGTGTTGGTTGCCATCCGCGACCAGATAAAGGGTCTGGATATTAACTCGTTAACACCACTTGAGGCACTGAATAAGCTCAACGAGATAAAGCGCATCACAGGTCTTTAATTTCTTGTGATAAGCCGCAATCTGCGGCATCAAACTCAACTCCCCGAATAGGAAATACGCTTAGTATATCCTATCCGGGGAGTTCTCATTTGCTACCACATCTCACGACTTCTGACAAGAAATTAGCAACCGCATATCATCCAGTTTTTTTTCATGTGATAAGTGGTCATCTGCGACCTCTCAATCAATAGCCAGAATGGGACGTACGTCAATGAAGTACTACCCATCCTGGCTATTTTCGTGTCGAGGCACAGCTAACCCCTTCTGACAAGAAATTTGTTGTGATAAGGGGCTATCTACCAGTGTGATAGGGACGATAGAGACGATAGAGACGAAAGCGACGAACGGACAAAACGACAAACAGAAGTTTTGAGGTTCGCGTCTGCTTGTCTGCTTGTCTGCTTGTCCTGTCTCTTCGGTCTCTCTTGTCTCTTAGGGAATTTAGGGGATTTAGGGAATTTAGGGAGGGTCGTCCTTAAGCCCTAAACTCTTTAAACTCCCTAAACTCCTTAATTCGATGTCCTCCTCGCAATGACGGATGGTACTCATCTACAACGTTATTCCGAGCGAAGCGTGGGAATCTCCAAACCCACATTTGTCACACTTGTCACATTAATTTTTGTTGAGTACAATCTTCTCAATCTCCTCAATCTGCGCCTTGAATGTCTTGTCTGTATCCATCATGTCGGCAACGGCCTTGCACGAGTGGAGCACCGTGGCATGGTTACGGCCGCCGATAGATGAGCCGATAACCGTGAGGGGCGACTTGGTGTGCTGCTTCGCAAGGAACATAGCCACCTGGCGTGCCTGTGCCACATCGCGCGTACGCTTTGTAGAGTTGAAGGTGTCGAGCTCTATGTCGTAGTACTCGCATACCACCTTCACGATGTGGTCGATGGTAATCTCGCGCTGTGTGAGCTTCACGTAGACCTTCAAGATATCCTTGGCAAGCGAGATGGTAATCTTGCGACCGAGGAACGAGGCGTTGGCGATAAGCGACGATAGTGCACCCTCAATCTCACGCACGTTTGCCGAGATGTTCTCCGCGAGGTATGTCACCACGTCCTCAGGTATCTGAGCTCCGAGGCGCTGAGCCTTTGCGCGGATAATCTTGACCTTGGTGTCGTAGTCGGGCACGTTCAACTGTGCCGAGAGACCCCACTTGAAACGTGTCAAGAGTCGCTGCTCGATATCCTTAAGCTCTACGGGTGGCTTATCCGACGTGAGGATGAGCTGCTTGCCCGAAAGCTGAAGGTGGTTGAAGATATTGAAGAACACGTTCTGTGTACCTGTCTTACCGGTTAGCTCCTGGATGTCGTCGATAATCAAGACGTCGACCATCTGGTAGAAGTGGATGAAGTCCGTAATCTCACCATTTTTGTAGGCGGTCTGGAACTGCGCCTGGAACTTGTTCATCGAGACGTAGAGTACTTGCAACTCGGGGTGACGCTGACGCACCTCATGGCCAATAGCCTGGGCGATGTGTGTCTTACCCAAACCTGAGTCACCATATATATATAATGGGTTGAATGCGGTGCTACCTGGAGATACTGCCACGGCCATGCCTGCAGAGCGCGCCAAGCGGTTACACTCACCCTCGATATGGTTGTCGAAGGTGTAGTTTAAGTTGAGCTGTGGGTCAATTACTATGCGGCGAAGGCCTGGTAATGCAAAAGGATTTTTTATCTTTGCAGTGTCAATGGGTCGCGCAAACTCGGGTACGGCTGTAGAGGTAGTCTCTACCTGCTGTGGGCGCACCTCGCGAGGTACGGCGTAATGAAGCTGAGTATCAGCACCATAAAGCTCCATGATGATGGGCTTGAGACGTGAGAGGAAGAGCTTCTCGATGTTTACAACGAAGCTCTCGTTGGGTACACGCAAGCGGAGGTTTGAGCCATCAAACCCTATAGGACGGATGGGCTTAAACCACTTCACATACTCCTCCTAGGTGATTGTGAGTTGGAGTTTGTCTAGGCAGTCTTGCCACACCTGTGTGTATGTGTCCGTATGCGTCATCACGTTGTTTTCCTCTTATACTTATGGGGCGATAACTCCCCTGAAACAGTTCAAATGCTCTGCTTCAATTAGT
>JAFYWG010000051.1 GCA_017558115.1 Alistipes sp. | reverse complement strand
TTGCAGCAGCCTAAAAAGCATTACTATTCCCGAGAGAGTAACTAGCATTGGAGTGGGCGCATTCAATGATTGCAGCAGCCTAAAAAGCATTACTATTCCCGAGAGCGTAACTAGTATTGGAGATGATGCATTCGCCTATTGCAGCAGCCTAACAAGCATTACTATTTCCGAGAGCGTAACAAGCATTGGAGAGGATGCATTCAAGGGTTGCATCAGCCTAACAAGCATTACTATTCCTAATAGCGTAACTAGTATTGGAGAGTATGCATTCTATGGTTGCAGCAGCCTAAAGAGTGTTAAGGTATCGAATATGTTTTGCTACGATTATTTCAAAAAATTAGGTATTTCCGACATCACCTTTATGATATCAACTCTCGAAGAGTATGAGGAGGTACAAAAATTAGGAGTAACAAAAATAGTCATTGATAGTAAATATGCATCTGAAGATGGGCTATGCCTAATTGATAAAGGAGAACTTATTCTCTTTATCGGAAAAGATCTAACAAAATATACCATTCCCGAGGGCGTAACAAGCTTTAGAAAGGAGGCATTCAAGGGTTGCAGTGGCCTAACAAGCATAACTATTCCCGAGAGCGTAACTAGCATTGGAGTGGATGCATTCTATGATTGCAGCAGCCTAAAGAGTGTTAAGGTTTCGAATAAGTATTGCTACGATTATTTCAAAGAGAAGGTCACTGACATAGCATTCTATGGAGCAAACGCCACAGCCGACGGAAGATGTTTAATTGTCAATGGAGAGCTTCAGCGATTCATTGGTAAAGGAGTAACAGAATACTCTATTCCCGAGAGCGTGAAACGTATTGGATATCGTGCATTCTATGGTTGCAGCAGCCTAAAAATCATAATTATTCCCAAGAGCGTAACTAGCATTGGAGAGGATGCATTCTATGGTTGCAGCAGCCTAACAAGCATAGCCTGTTTAGCCACAACACCTCCTGCAATAAGCTACATAAGCAGTGAGAAAACAATACTGATATATATCCCCAAAAAGGCAGTCAAAGCATACAAAAAAGACCCTAAGTGGAGCATATACAAGAAGCAGATAAAGCCGATAAAATAAGACTATGATAAAATACAAAGAGAAGACTCTCAGCAACGGACTACGTGTGCTGGTTAATCGTGACCGAGCGTCGAAGCTTGCAGCGGTGAATATCCTCTACAAGGTGGGTGCGCGCAACGAGATGACCGACAAAACGGGCTTTGCCCATCTGTTTGAGCACCTGATGTTTCGTGGCACTACCAACGTGCCCGACTTCGACATACCCGTGGTGATGGCTTCGGGCGAGAACAACGCATTCACGAACAACGACTACACCGACTTCTACATAACCCTCCCAAAGGAGAACCTCTCGACAGCCCTATGGCTCGAGAGCGACCGCATGCGCAACCTCAACATCTCTAAGGAGGCATACCAGACCGAAAAGAGTGTGGTAATCGAGGAGTTCAAGCAGCGCTACCTGAATCAACCCTATGGCGATGAGCAGCTGCTACTTAGAGAGTTGTGCTACAAGGTGCACCCCTATCGCTGGTCGGCTATCGGCATCTCGCCAGAGCACATCGAGCGTGCCACACTGGAGGATGTGCGTGCCTTCTACGACCTCCACTACCGCCCATCGCGTGCCATACTCTCCATATCGGCAGACCTCGATGAGGAGTATATGCTCGACATGGCGGAGGAGTACTTCGCCGACATCGAGGACATGGGTGGCGATGTGCCCCCAGTGCCCGTGGAGCCTGAGCAGACGGAGCCTCGCCGCTTGGTTGTGGAGCGCGATGTGCCCGCAACGGATATCACTATAGCATTCCATATGGGCGACCGTCTCTCGCGCGACTTCTTCCTTGGCGACCTCGCCTCGGACTTGTTAGCGGGTGGCGAGTCTTCGCGCCTTATAAACCGTTTGGTCAAGGAGCGTGGTCTCTTCTCGAGCGTCAACGCCTACATCTTGGGTAGCCTCGATGCTGGACTCTTCATCATCAAGGGCCGCCTTATGCCCGAGACATCGGAGGAGGTGGCCGAGGAGGCTCTATGGGGTGAGCTACGCGAGCTTATGGAGGGTAACGTCTCGGACTACGAGATGGAGAAGGTGAAGAATAAGTTTGAGGCCAACATGCTCATGGGCGAGATAAACGTCATGAACAAGGCCATGAACCTCGGCTTCTACGCCATGATTGGCGACCTCAAATTGCTTAACACCGAGGCAGACATCTACCGCTCGCTAAGCCGCGAGGAGCTTATGTCGTTTGCGCGCAGATGCTTCAGCGCCAACAATTCATCAACCCTAATCTACCGTGCGAAATGATACAGCAACCCGATATTATAATGCCCCGCAGCGTCGATATGCCCCATGCGGAGTGTCACACAGCCGCTAACGGTGTCAAGATATATACGCTTGCGAGCAACGACTTCGAGGTTGTGCGCTTCAGCCTCGTCTTCCGCGCTGGCACCTCGGTGCAGGCGAAGCCCTTTGTGGCATCCACAACACTCAATATGTTGGGCGAGGGCAGCGCTAAGCTCTCGGCACAGCAGATAGCCGACGAGCTCGACTTCTACGGCTCGTACTATGACGTCAACATCGACCGCGATTACACCTACATCTCCTTCTGCTCACTCTCGAAGTTCTTCGCACCAACCATAGGTGTGGCTGGCGAGATTATCCTCTGCCCCACCTTCCCCGAGCGTGAACTTGCCGTCTACTGCCAGAAGCGTAAGCAGAGCCTAAAGATTGAGCGCACGAAGATGGAGGTAGCCTCGCGTGAACTCTTCGCAAAGGCTCTCTTTGGTGCTAACCACCCCTACGGCATCTCAGCCTCGGAGGAGCGCTACGACGACATCACACGTGAGGATATCGTGGCACACTATCGTCGTCTCTACACCGCCGACAACTGCTTCGTGGTGTGCAGCGGCCGCATAGACAAAGATGTGATGACAGCCATCGAAGCCCTCGTAGCGGCGCTACCACGTGGCGAGCGCCCCGAGTGCAACTTCCCCGCCTGCGAGACCCAGTATAGGCTACATGCCGAGCGCGAGGAGGCTCTACAGGCCTCTATCCGCATTGGCCGTCTGCTCTTTACGCGCAACCATCCCGACTTTGTTGGCATGCAGGTTGTTGCCGCCATCCTCGGTGGCTACTTCGGTTCGCGCCTTATGCAGAACCTACGTGAGCAGCATGGCTACACATATGGCGTCTCTGCCGCTATGATAAACTTCGAACAGGAGGGTTACCTTGCCATCGCTACGCAGGTAGCGGCTGAGCATAAGGAGGATGCACTTGGCGAGATATACGCCGAGATAGAGCGCCTGCGTGAGGAACTCGTCGACGAGGAGGAGTTGCAGATGGTCAAGAATGTAATGATTGGCGAGGTGTTACGCATCCTCGATGGCCCATTTGGCATTGCTGATGTCACAATAGAGAATATCATGTGTGGCTCAGATAATAGCGCTACGGAGCAGTGCGTGGCAACCATAGCCAACATCACCGCCGAGCAGGTGCGTGACCTTGCACGTAAGTACCTCGAGCGCGATAAGATTGTTGAGGTGGTAATGGGCTAAAGCGATGGTTAGAGCAGAGATTGTAGAGTACGTAGAGCGCGAGATATTGACGCGCTACGACAGCTTCGATGCCGCACACCGCCGCGACCATGCCGATATGGTCGTTAGTCGCAGCGTGGAGCTCGCCCAGAGGCTTGGTGCCGATGTGGAGATGGCATATGTCACAGCAGCCTACCACGACACGGGCCTTGCCGTAGGTCGCGATGTACACCACACGGAGTCGAAGCGCATATTGCTTGAAGACGCAGAGTTGAGACGCTGGTTCTCGAACGAGGATATAGCAATCATGGGCGATGCTGTGGAGGACCACCGCGCATCGTCGAAGCAGCCTCCACGCACCATATATGGTCGTATCGTAGCTGAGGCCGACCGACTTATAGTGCCAGAGACCATACTGCGTCGCACGGTGCAGTTCACGCTTACACACCACCCCGAACTCGACATGGAGGAGGGCTACGAGCGCCTATTGGAGCATATGAGGGAGAAGTACGACTATGGTGGCTACCTACGCCTCTGGATTGAGGAGTCGGACAACGCCCAGCGCCTCGAGGAGCTACGCAGAATTATCGCCGACAGGACCACACTACGTAGACTCTATGAGGAAATTTATAATGAGTTAATGAGCCATGAAGCCCTATAAAATAGACATAACAGAGCCTTTCGAGGCAGATATGCTTGGTGAGGTGAGGGCGGGATTTCCCTCGCCTGCAGATGAGGAGCCACACGAAAAGCTCGACCTTGTGCGCCTACTTGTGCGCCACCCTGCCTCAACATTCTTCTTCCGCGTGGGAGGCACATCAATGGTCGAGGCCGACATGGACGAGGGCGATATAATCATCGTAGACCGCGCCATAGAGCCATATAATGGTTGCTCGGCGGTATGCTACATCGACGGCGAGTTCACAGTAAAGCGCGTAGAGCACTACGAGGACCACACGCTGCTCGTTGCTGCCAACCCCAAGTTCAAGCCCATACGCATCGACCCCAACAATCAGTTTATGATCTGGGGCGTGGTGACCTATGTCATTAAGAAGGCGTAGGTAACAACCCTAAAGAGTAGAGAACAAAAGAGCCTGTCTAACAATCAAGTTAGGCAGGCTCATTTCTGTGAGAAGTTGTATAACAAGAGCTAATTTTAGGCTTGCGAAGCTCGAAAAAGCGGAGTTTACTCGACGTAAATGAGCATTTTGAGAGCGAGCGTAACGA
>JAFYWG010000050.1 GCA_017558115.1 Alistipes sp. | reverse complement strand
TGGCTTTTTCGTGTCAGCGCCACATTAGCACCACTCTAACCTCAAATCATTTCTTGTGATAAGGCAGCATCTGCGGCCTCTCAATCATAAGCCCAAATGGGACGTACGCCAAGTACTACCCATCTGGGTTTATTTCTTTATCGAGACCACATCTACCGCCTTCTGACAAGAAATCACCCTCACACTCTCCATCGGTGGCTTTTTCGTGTCAGCACCACACGCCCTTCTCCACCTTCTCAATACGCTTTGTATGCCCCGTAGCCTATTTCTCATCTCCTCCAAAACTTGTCTAAAACACTATATTAGATTGCGATGTTTTCTGCCCGATGGCGAGGGAGTGTCATAGACAAAGTCGGAGAGGGTGGGTTAAAAAGTGGATAAAAAGTTTCGCAGAATAGAAAATTTTGCGTAACTTTGAAGATGATAACTGTAGATGCAAAAACTAACAGATAAATAACAAACCTAAAACATTAACAATATGAGAAAACTACTTCTCGGTGACGAGGCTATTGCACAGGCCGCTATCGACTCGGGTCTTTCGGGTGTTTACGCCTATCCAGGTACTCCGTCTACCGAAATCACAGAGTTTATTCAGTTGCGCGAAGAGAAGCGCGGCGAGGCTGAGGATAAGATCTTCTGCCGTTGGGCTACTAATGAGAAGACCGCTATGGAGGGCGCTCTTGGTATGTCTTATATGGGTAAGCGTGCTTTGGTATGTATGAAGCACGTAGGTATGAACGTGGCTGCTGACCCATTTGTGAACTCAGCAATGACAGGTGTAAATGGTGGTTTGGTAGTTGTTGCTGCCGACGATCCATCTATGCACTCTTCACAGAATGAGCAGGACTCACGTTTCTATGGTAAGTTCGCGTTGATGCCAATCTTCGAGCCATCATCACAGCAGGAGGCTTACGAGATGACTCGTGCAGCGTTCGAGCTCTCGGAGGCTGTAAAGCTCCCAGTATTGATGCGTGTGACTACACGTATGGCACACTCTCGCGCCGTTGTGGAGGTTACTGAGACCCCACGCAAGCAGAACGAGATCTCTCGTCCTGAGGATGTACGTCGCTGGATCTTGTTGCCTGCATTCGCTAAGAAGCGTTACGTAGAACTCCTCGCTCAGCAGGATGACTTGCAGAAGGCTGCCGTAGAGTCTAAGTTCAACTGGTACGTTAAGGGTGAGAATCCAGAGTTGGGTGTTATCACCACTGGTATCGCCTACAACTACTATATGGAGAACTGTGCTAACTGCAACAAGCGTAGCGTACTCAAGATTTCGCAGTACCCACTTCCAGTGGAGCTCATTGAGAAGATGGTTGCTGATGGTGCTAAGGAGATCCTCGTTATGGAGGAGGGTCAGCCAGTTGTTGAGGAGATGGTACGTGCTATCGTTCCTTCGACAGTTGTGGTTAAGGGTCGTTTGACTGGCGACTTGCCACGTGTGGGTGAGCTTACTCCTGATAGCGTACGTCTATCGTTGGGTATGGAGAAGTTGGAGAACCTCGAGGCTGACGATATCGTTGTAGCACGCCCACCAGCATTGTGCCAGGGTTGCGGTCACAGAGATATGTATAAGGCATTGAACGAGGTTGCTGCGGAGTATGAGAACCCACGCATCTTTGGTGATATCGGTTGCTACACTCTCGGTGCATTGCCTCCATTCCAGGCTTTGCACGCTTGCGTAGAGATGGGTGCCTCTATCACTATGGCTAAGGGTGCTTCGGATGCTGGTCAGTTCCCTGCATTTGCTGTTATCGGTGACTCTACCTTCACTCACTCAGGTATGACAGGTCTTTTGGACTGCGTGAACTCTAACGCAAACGTGGTTGTTATCATCTCGGATAACCTTACTACAGGTATGACAGGTGGTCAGAACTCTGCAGGTACAGGTAAACTCGAGGATATCTGCCGCGGTGTCGGTGTTCACCCTGACCACGTACGTGTCGTTGTGCCACTTCCAAAGAATATGGAGGAGATCAAGGATATCCTTCGTCAGGAGATCGAGTACAAGGGCGTATCTGTAGTGATTCCACGTCGTGAGTGTATTCAGACAGCGAAGCGTCACGCTAAGGCTAAGAATGCAGCAAAGAACGAGTAGTTAATAACTAAGAAAAAAGAGAAGTAATGAAGAAAGATATTATTTTGGCAGGTGTCGGCGGACAGGGTATTCTGTCGATTGCTACGGTTATTGGCGAGGCTGCAATGGCTGAGGGCTGGAACATCAAGCAGGCCGAAGTTCACGGTATGAGCCAGCGTGGTGGAGATGTTCAGAGTAACTTGCGCCTCTCTACTGAGCCTATCGCATCGGATCTTATCGCTAAGGGTGGTGCTGATATCATCATCTCGTTGGAGCCTATGGAGGCTTTGCGCTACTTGACATATTTGAAGAAGGATGGTTGGGTAGTAACCTCAAATGTTCCATTCGTAAATATCCCTAACTATCCTGCAGAGGAGGAACTCAATGCTCACCTCGCTGCTTTGCCTAACTGCGTATCGCTCAACGTCGAGCAACTCGCTAAGGATGCTGGTGCGCCTCTTCAGGCAGCAAATATGGTATTGTTGGGTGCAGCTATCCCTATGCTCGACATCGAGTTCGAGAAGATCGAGGCAGGTATTCGTCGTATCTTTGCTCGTAAGGGTGAGGAGGTTATCGAGAAGAACCTCGCAGCGGTACGTGCAGGTTATGATAACTCAATCAAAAAGTAATGACAATGGATAGACCATTAGATAAACAAACGGTAGACAACATCTGTATTGCCAATGGTTTGCGTAATGCCAAGGAACTTGGTGCTGCCTCTATTCGCCAATTTGTGAGCGTAGTGAAGGATATCGAGGCTAAGACAGGTGTTGAGTATATTCGTATGGAGATTGGCGAGCCAGGTTTGCCAGCCGAGATGATTGGTATCGAGGCTGAGCACGAGGCGTTGCTCTCGGGCGTAGGTGCTAAGTACCCCCTCATCACAGGTATTGAGCCACTTACCAAGGAGGCTTCACGCTTCATCAAGGCCTTCATCAACCTCGACATCCCTCCAATGTGCATCGTACCTACTGTAGGCTCTATGCAGGGTGCTTTCGCTACGTTTATGGCGTTGAGCCAGATGCGTGACGACCGCGACACCATCCTCTTCATTGACCCAGGTTTCCCTGTTCAGAAGGCCCAGTGTAAGGTTCAGGGTATCCGTTTCGAGTCGTTCGATGTTATCGACTACCGCGGTGAGAAACTCGAGGCTAAACTTGAGGAGATTCTCTCTTCGGGCCGTATCAGCGGTATCATCTACTCTAACCCCAACAACCCTACGTGGATGTGTTTGAATGAGTCGGAGTTGGAGATTATCGGTCGTATGGCTACCAAGTACGATGTCATCGTAGTAGAGGATTTGGCTTACCTCAATATGGACTTCCGTGAGGATCGTTCTAAGCCTTTCGAGGCGCCATACCAGCCATCTGTAGCTCGCTACACCAATAACTGTCTCCACCTGCTTTCAGGCTCAAAGATGTTCTCGTATGCAGGTCAGCGTATCGCTATTGTGGCAATGAATCCTGCTTTGGCAGAGCGTTGCTACGACAAGTTCGCTGAGAGATATGGCAACGATGGTCAGTTCCGTCGTAACTTCATCTTTAACATCCTCTACGTACTCTCTTCGGGTGTTCCACACTCTGCACAGTATGCCTTGGCTGCTATGTTCCGTGCAGCATCGGATGGTCGTCTCGACTTCGTAGGTCACACTCGCGAGTATGCCCGTCGTGCTGAGCGCGTTAAGGAGATTATGGTGAAGAACGGCTTCCATATCGTCTACGATAAGGATTGTGATCAGGAGGTTAGCGATGGCTTCTTCTTCACTTTCGGCTATAAGGATATGACAGGTGAGCAACTTATCAATAAACTTATCTACTACGGTATCTCGGCTATCACCCTTGCTCCTACGGGAAGTTCTCGCGAGGGCTTGCGTGGTTGTGTGTCGATGATTTCGGATTATCAGTACGATGAGTTGGATAAGCGACTTCGTCTATTCAGTCAAGATTATTAAAAAATTGGGGCTGCCCGTTTAGGACAGCCCTTCTTAAACCTAAAGACGTATGAATTTAGTAAGTGCGGCAGAAGCCGTGAAATTGATAAAGTCTGGTGACTCGGTTTATATCCAGGGCTCTACCTCTGTTCCTGAGGTGTTGGTGCAGGCGATGACCGACCGTGCCCCAGAGTTGCGCGACGTGAAGGTCTATACGGCTTTCGCTATCGGTCGTTGCGACGCTCCATACGCCAAGGCTGAGTTGCGTGACTCGTTCGAGCCACTTAGTTTCTTCGTGGCCAACAACTTGCGTAAGGCTATCGACTCGGGTGTGGCGCAGACCATTCCTGCCTTCTTGGGCGAGATTCCTTTCTTGTTCCGTTCGGGTCAGGTGCCCTTGGATGTTACGTTGTTGAATGTGTCGGAGCCTGACGAGGAGGGCTACTGCTCGTATGGTGTATCTGCTGACTTGGCATTCTCGGCTGTGGAGTGTTCTAAGGTTATCATTGCGCAGGTAAATAAGTATATGCCTCGCACCTTTGGTGACCCTGTAATCCACGTCTCAAAGATTGATGCTTTGGTGCGTGGTGATGAGCCACTTGTGGAGGTGCCTACGGTTATTCCTAATGACGTGGAGCGCGCTATTGGTAACTATATTGCTAGCGAGATTCCTGATGGCGCTACTCTTCAGATTGGTGTAGGTGGTATTCCTAACGCTGTACTCGATGCGTTGCACGGCCATAAGCACCTCGGCTTGCATACCGAGGCTATGACTGACGGTGTTGTGCCTCTCATCCAGAAGGGTATCATCGACAACTCGTTGAAGAAGATCTATCCAGGTCAGTCGGTTGCTTGCTTGTGCTTGGGTAGCCAGCGCTTGTACGACTACTTGCATAACAACCGTGACGTAGTTATCCGTGATGTGGCTTGGACTAACGACCCACAGAATATCCGTCAGAACCCTAAGGTTATGGCCGTAAACTCGGCTATCGAGGTGGATCTCACGGGTCAGATTTGTGCCGATAGTATTGGTGAGCGCATCTTCTCGGGTGTTGGTGGTCAGCACGACTTTATGTATGGTGGTGCCTTGTCAGAGGGTGGTAAGTGCTTCATTGCCTTGCCTTCAATTACCACTAAGGGTATCTCGAAGATTGTGCCTACCTTGACTAAGGGTGCAGGTGTTGTTACCACACGTTTCCAGGCACAGTATATCGCTACCGAACACGGTATCGTATATTTGCGTAATAAGTCGTTGGCTCAGCGTGCTAAGTTGCTTATCTCTATCGCTGATCCATCTGTACGTGAGGATCTTGAGCGTGCAGCAGTCGAGCGCTTCGGCATTGGCTTCCTTCGTGCAAAGATTTAGTCACAATAGGAGTATATAGATAGTGTTGGGAGGGTTTCGGTTGCGAGGCCCTCCCACTTTGTTGTAGGAGAGGGGCCGGTTGGTAAACTTTTTGGGCCACTGCATAATAGCGGGCCTAATGCGTGCGATATTCCCAAAATTATTCGTATATTTGCACGTTATATATACATACAACAACAGATGAGGAGATTGATTATGGTTATTGCGCTTGTAATCTGTGGTCTTATGGCCACGGAGCGACTCTCTGCGCAGTACTATAGTTGGGGTGTTGATCCCCCCTCGTTCCGTTGGCGACAGATGAGGAGCGAGAAGTATCGAGTGGTCTATCCCGATACCGCAACCAATGTGGCTCAGCGTATGATGCACTACCTCGATGCTGTGGAGTCGGATATCGCATACGGCTATCGCCACCCACAGATGTCTATCCCCTTCGTCGTGCATCCCTCGAACTTTATGTCCAACGGTCTTGTGATGTGGATGCCTCGCCGTGTAGAGTTCCTATCTACACCGAGCATTAATGGCTACTCTATGCCGTGGATCAAGCAACTTATCGCCCACGAGTACCGCCACGCTGTGCAGTATAACAACCTCAACCGAGGTGTTGTCAAGGCCCTAAGTTATGTCATTGGTCAGCAGAGTTCTACCATAGGTCTGCTCTTTATGCCGTTGTGGATGATGGAGGGTGATGCCGTGATGAGCGAGACGCAGATGTCCACCTTTGGTCGAGGCCTACAACCTTCGTTCACAATGGGTTACCGTGCTTACGGCAATGTGGCGAACGAGTTTAAAAATATTGATAAGTGGTTTTGTGGGTCGTTCAAGGACTATATTCCGAACCACTATAATCTCGGTTATTTGATGTGTCGCCACGGCTACAACCGCTTTGGTCGTATTATGGGTGACGATGTTGCGGAACTCACCTCACGTCGCCCCTATATGGTGGTCTCTACGTCGTGGGTATTGAATAAGTTGTATGGTGTGTCGCAGTCGAAACTCTTTTACGACACCTTCAATAAACTCTACTACCACTGGCAACCGCTCGACGATGTGGCCGAGACTACGGAGACTATCCCTGTGGCTGAGCCTCGCTCTTATACCATCTATGCCCACCCAATTTCTAATGGCGATGGCAAGGTGCTGGTGCTGAAGGAGGATTTTGACCACCCGACGGCACTCTTCGAGTTGGATGTCGAGAGTGGCCAGGAGCGCCGTCTTGCTTATACGGGTATTGTGTCGTCACGCCCTAAGTTGAGCAGTACGGGTAAGTTGTGGTGGACGGAGTACCGCCATAGCGCACTGTTTGCCGAGAAGGTACACTCGCAACTGTGTCTTATGAATGTCAAGAGTGGCAAGATGCGTAACTTCTCGAAACATCGTAACGTGCTGTACCCCACACCGTTGGAGGGTGATTGTATGGCGTGGGTGGAGTACACACCCGATGGTAGATACACTATCTATATCAACGATATGGAGGGACGCCGTCGTAAGCCTATGCCGTACGGTAGCGAGATTCACGGTATGGCGTGGGACGATGTCACTCGTGCTATCTATGTGATAGTCACGGATGATGATGGTATGCATATAGCGCGTGTGGATAGTGAGACGCTTACCCCCGTGACGCGTGCGGCCTATACCACGCTTAGCGACCTTAGCGCTTCGAAGGGTAAGTTGTATTTCGGCTCAATAGCATCGGGTTGCGATGAATTACACTGCCTTGATTTGGCTTCGGGCAGGGAGACACGCCTCTCAACCTCGAAGTATGGCTCGTTCCAGCCTTCGCTGTTGGATGACGATAGGGTAGTGGCTGTGACCTACGACAAACGAGGATATTTGCCTGTTACACAGAGCGTTAATGGGGGTCAGCAGGTGGCCTATAGCAATGCCCCTCGCCAAATTATGTTGCCCGAGGGCAGGCGCTGGGGTGTGGTAAACCTCGACACCGTAAGATTTAATGAAGTGGCTAAGGATAGTGTTTTAAAGAGAACCCCTCCTCGACGTTTCAACCGCATCCTCCACGCCTTCAATATCCATAGTTGGGCGCCAGCGTCCTACGACCCCTACGCCATTGTCGAGGAGTCGTCGATAGCCTTCAACCTCGGTGCTACGATTATGTCGCAAAATATCCTTTCTACACTCGAGGGCTTCTTAACGTGGGGTTGGAATCCTAACGAGGGCTCGGTGTATAAGGGTATGCTCACGTATAATGGTTTGGGTGTAAACCTATGGGTAAGAGGTACTTATGGTGGTAATCAGCAGATATATAGGGTAGTAGCCTACGACAAGGAGAAGGGTGAGTTGGAGTATTCACCAGATGTGGCCTTGGGTAAGTACTACTCACTGGGCGCGGGTGCGACCCTACCTCTGCTCTTGGCTCGTGGCTACCATACTCGCCAATTGGTACTCTCCACATCGTGGAACTTCTCGAATGGTATGGTTGCCAACGTGGATGAAATTGAGATTAACGACTACAAAGTTAGCAACATACGAACGATAGGCTATTCGGAGGGTGTACACCAACTCTCTGTTGGTATCGGCTTCCAGGATATGGTGCGTAAGTCCCACCGCGACTTCTTGCCACCGTGGGGAGTCGTGGCATCGGGTAGTTATACGCTCAACCCCACGACTGATGATATGGGCCACCTGATGGTACTCTATGGTAAGTTGTACACACCAGGCTTTGCTCCTCACCACTCCCTGTCGTTAGCGGCCTCGTACCAGACGTCGCTGGGCGGTTTCCATTCCGACTTGGTGTTGTCGCTGATGTCGTTCAAGTCTACACGCCTCTTGCCTCGTGGTTACTCGGCCTACGAGATACAGAACGATAACTATGTCGCCACCTCGCTGAACTACCAACTCCCCGTATGGTATCCCGATGGAGGATGGAAGGGAGTTATCTTTTTCAAGCGTCTGAGACTCAATGTAGGAGCCGACTACGCCTCGTTCGAGAAACCGGGCTTGATAAAGGATGAGGGCGTTTTTACGAAGGTTAGGGAGCATATCGCATCGTTTGGCGTGGACTTAGGTGTCGATTTCAACCTATTTACTATGCCCGATGCCGCAACAATATCGGCTACCTTCTCGTTGTATCAGAAGATGTCGTTTGCTCCGTTTAGCAATGGTAAACTGTACTTCTCGTTTGGATTGGGCTTGCCATTCTAACGAGACACGAATAAGGACTAAAAATAATAACCAAACTATATGGCACAGAATAGTAATACTAAGAAGAACTCCAAGGGTTGGAAGACGTGGGTAATCAGGGCGATGTGGGCCTTGGTGGCCGTCGGCATCATCGCCGTTGCGAGCCTCTTCATTATGGCAAAGACCGAGGTGCTTGGCCCTATGCCTACCTTCGACGAGTTGGAGAATCCTAAGACCAACCTCGCTACGCAGATCTTTTCGGAGGATGGCGAGGTGTTGGGTACCTACTTCATCGAGAACCGTACCTACCTCTCATACGAGGATCTCTTCCCTGCGGATCGCACCAAGTGGCTTGAGATTGATGGTCATAAGTTGCCTACCATCGTGGCTGCACTCTTGGCAACGGAGGATGTACGTTTCTTCGACCATCCAGGCATTGACTTCCAGGCTACGGCACGTGCAGGTATCAAGACCGTGCTATTGGGTCAGTCAAATCAGGGTGGCGGTAGTACTGTGACTCAGCAGTTGGCTAAGAACCTCTATAAGACTCGTCGCAATAAGGAGGGTATGGAGGGTAATGCTGGAACGTTGGCCGCTAAGGCTCAGGAGTATGTCATCGCCACACAACTTGAATACAACTACACCAAGGAGGAGATTGTGGCTATGTATCTCAATACCGTGGAGTTTTCTAACTCCAACTTCGGTATCAAGTCGGCAGCAAACAACTTCTTCGGCAAGGAGCCTTGCGATTTGGCTATCGAGGAGGCTGCAGTTATTGCAGGACAGGTCAAAGCCCCAGGAACATACGCCCCACTCAAGCGAGGTCTACCCAACGAGAAGGCTCGTGAGCGTAGAAATACCGTGCTTAGCCGTCTTGCCGCTGCGGGGGCTATCTCGCGCGAAGTGGCGGACTCGTTGATGGAGTTGCCTATCGATTTGACCCGCTACCGCCGTGCTGCCGATGCCCATAACGAGGGTATGGCGACCTACTTCCGTGAGATGGTGCGTCGTACTATGATGGCCAAGGAGCCTGAGCGTCGTAACTACTACACCGAGTGGGACTATGAGCAGGCACTCAAGGAGTATAACGAGAACCCTATCTACGGCTGGTGCTACAAGAATAAGAAGGCTAATGGCGACAGTTATGATATCTATCGTGACGGTCTGAAGATATATACCACGGTGGACTCTCGTATGCAGATGTATGCTGAGGAGGCCTTCCGTGAGCATATGGGCGAAACGGTGCAGCCACGTATGAATAGCCAGATTAAGAGCCGTGGCGGCTCGCTCTTCCCCGACCTAAACAAGGCCGAGTCGGATAAGAAGGTTGATGATGCTATGCGCCAGACGGAGCGTTGGCGCCAGATGGCAAAGGAGGGTGTGTCGGAGATAGATATCAAGGCTTCGTTCAATACGCCAAGGAGTATGCAGGTATTCACCTTCAATGGCTTGCGCGATACGGTGATTACCCCACGCGACTCGCTTATCCACTATAAGAAGACTATGCGTGGCGCATTTGTTGCTATCGACCCCGCTTCGGGATATGTGCGTGCATACGTCGGAGGCCCCGACTACCGCTACTTCAAGTATGATGCTGCGACGCAGGGTAAGCGCCAGGTAGGCTCTACGGCAAAGCCTTTCATCTATACCTTTGCTATCGACCACCTCGGTCTAACGCCTTGTACACCAGTACCTAATGTACCAGTGTCGATTGAGACCCCTTCGGGTATCTGGTCGCCTAAGGAGGCTTCCGAGGTGGAGTACACGGGTGTTCACCCTCTCTATTGGGGTTTGGCTAATAGCCGTAACAACTACTCGGCCTGGATTATGAAGCAGGCTAAGAGCCCAGAGGCTGTTGCGCAGTTTATCCACGACATCGGTATTAAGAGTTATATCGACCCTGTGGTGGCACTTTGTATCGGTTCCTACGATAGTAACACCTTCGAGATGGCTTCGGCATACTCAACATTTGCTAATAAGGGTGTTCACGTAGATCCAATCTTCGTGACACGCATCGAGGATAATCAGGGTAACGTGCTTGCTACCTTCACGCCAAAGACCGAGGAGGTGCTTTCGCGTCGTGTGGCATATACGATGATTACGATGATGCAGCGTGTTGTGACTATGGGTACGGCACGCCGTATGATCTATGAGTTTAACTTTGGCGATGTGGAGATTGCCGCTAAGACGGGTACCACCAACGACAATGTAGATGCGTGGTTTATGTGTGCTTTGCCTAACCTCGTTATGGGTGTTTGGGTTGGTGGCGAGGAGAATGGCATCCACTTCACTCGCAATGCAGATGGCTCGCGTATAGCACTCCCTATCGCAGGTAAGTTCCTCACCAAGGTCTTTGAAGATGGCTCGCTCGGTGTTGAGCGTACCGACCGTTTCGAGCGTTCGGATGAGGAGCCCGATTATAGTTGCGAGGTCAATATGGAGGAGCAGCCTACGCAGAGCGTCGAGGACGACATCTTCTTCGACGAGGGAGGCTTCTTCTAATCGACTCGGAAAGGATAAATAACCACAATTCATTGGGCGTTTCCCAGATGGTAAAAGGATAAATATATAATATAGTAAAAACGATAAGTTATGAAAATTGCAATTGTTGGTGTAAGTGGTGCTGTGGGTCAGGAGTTCCTCTCTATTTTGGAGAAGCACCCTATGGCTATCGATGAGTTACGACTCTTTGGCTCGAAGCGTAGTGCAGGCTCTTCTTACCGCTTCCGTGGTGAGGATATCGTGGTGAGAGAGTTGCAACATAACGATGATTTCAAGGATATAGATGTGGCTCTCTGCTCGGCTGGAGCATCTACCTCTAAGGAGTATGCCGAGACCATCACCAAGTACGGAGCCTTTATGATCGACAACTCGAGTGCCTTCCGTATGGATGAGGATGTACCTTTGGTAGTGCCAGAGGTGAATGGCGACGATGCCTTCAATGCGCCTCGTCGTATCATTGCTAATCCTAACTGCACAACTATCCAAATGGTTGTTGCTTTGGGAGTTATCGAGCGCCTTTCGCATATCGAGCGAGTGCACGTGGCTACCTACCAGTCGGCAAGTGGCGCAGGTGCTACGGCTATGCAGGAGTTCGAGCAGCAGCACCGCGATATCGTCGAGGGTCGCGAGCCAAAGGTCGAGAAGTTCGCCTACCAGCTTGCCTACAACCTTATCCCACATATCGACGTGTTCCAGGATAACGACTACACCAAGGAGGAGATGAAGATGTTCCACGAGACCCGTAAGATTATGCACTCCGACATCCGCACTTCGGCTACTTGTGTGCGTGTGCCTGTTATGCGCGCTCACTCTGAGGCTATCTGGGTTGAGACCGAGGACGAGATTAGCGTGGAGGCTGTTCGAGAGGCCTTTGCTGAGTCTCAGGGCATCGTGCTTATGGATGAGCCAGCGGAGAAGAGATACCCTATGCCACTCTTTGTTGAGGGTAGCGACCCTGTCTATGTCGGTCGTATCCGCAAGGATTTGGGTTCGGAGCGAGGCATTACCTTCTGGTGTGTAGCCGACCAAATCCGTAAGGGTGCTGCGCTCAATGCAGTTCAAATTCTCGAACTCCTCGTGGCGAATAAGTAAAAGAGATAAAAACAAGGGGAGAAATAGGTCAAAAATATTTTTTGTAATTAGTTGCAATAGACCATATTTTTGACTACCTTTGTGGCGTAATCACATAAATACACGCAATTGCGTGAATGAGGTTGCGAAAAAAAGAATAAATTATTAAATTATAAAGATAACCTAAAAAAACTAAACTACTATGGAAATTCCATTTGCAGAAGCGTATCGAATTAAGATGGTTGAGCCTTTGAAGAAGAGCACACGTGCAGAGCGTGAGCAGTGGCTCAAGGAGGCACACTACAACCTCTTCGGCTTGAAGTCAGAGCAGGTTTATATCGACTGTTTGACTGACTCAGGTACAGGTGCTATGAGCGACCGTCAGTGGGCTGCTATGATGACTGGTGACGAGGCTTATGCTGGTTCAAAGTCATTCTTCCAGCTTAAGGATACTATCGGCGCTATCACAGGCTTCGAGTACGTCATTCCTACACACCAGGGTCGTGCTGCTGAGAACGTGTTGTTCTCACACCTCGTAAAGGCTGGTGATATCATCCCCGGTAACTCACACTTCGACACTACTAAGGGTCACATCGAGTTCCGTAAGGCTACAGCTTTGGACTGCACAATCGATGCAGCTAAGGATACTCAGCTCGAGATTCCCTTCAAGGGTGAGGTAGACTGCGCAAAGTTGGAGAAGGCTTTGGCAGAGAACGCTGAGAAGATTCCTTTCATCATCGTTACTGTAACAAACAACACAGCAGGTGGTCAGCCCGTATCTATGAAGAACCTTCGCGACGTACGTGCTATCGCTGACAAGTATGGCAAGCGCGTCGTTTTCGACTCAGCTCGCTTCGTAGAGAACGCATACTTCATCAAGACTCGTGAGGAGGGTTATGCAGATAAGACTATCAAGGAGATCTGCAAGGAGATGTTCTCTTACGCTGACGGTATGACAATGTCATCAAAGAAGGACGGTCTCGTAAACATGGGTGGTTTCATCGCTACACGTCACGAGGACTGGTACGAGGGTGCTAAGCGTTTCTGCATCCCCTTCGAGGGCTTCTTGACATACGGTGGTATGAACGGTCGTGATATGGCTGCTTTGGCAGTAGGTCTCGACGAGAACACTGAGCTCGACACTATCGAGACTCGTATCAAGCAGGTACAGTACCTCGCAGCTAAGCTCGACGAGTACGGCATTCCTTACCAGCGTCCTGTTGGTGGTCACGCCCTCTTCGTAGATGCTGACAAGGTTCTCTCTAACATTCCTAAGGAGGAGTTCCCCGCACAGACACTCGCTATCGAGCTCTACCTCGAGGCTGGTGTACGTGGTTGCGAGATCGGTTACATCCTTGCTGACCGTGATCCTATCACTCGTGAGAACCGCTTCGGTGGTCTCGACCTCCTTCGTCTCTGCATCGCACGTCGTTCATACACTAACAACCACATGGACGTTATCGCTGCAGCGCTTAAGAATGTTTACGATCGTCGTCACGAGATCACTCGCGGTGTGAAGATCGTATGGGAGACTGAGTTGATGCGTCACTTTACTGTTAAGCTCGAGCGTTTGTAATTTATCGAGATAAGAGGTCATCTTCGACCTATCCCTAAAAGTAGACTACCCAGGGCTGTACGTCAAAGTACTATCCCTGGGTAGTCTCTTTTGTGATAGGCCAAATCTAACCCCTTCTGTCGATAAATTATTGTTGTGGTTTACCACTACCACACCACTCTGACAAGAAATAATGCGTAGACTATATGTCCTTGGTTGGTTTCTTTTGTGATGCACCACATCTCACGACTTCTGACAACAAATTGGTCGTACGTTGTAGAAGGCGTTCAGGCGGACTGTGTTCAGATAGGTTCAGATAGGTTCTGGTGGGGAGAGTATTCAGGCGGACAGAGGACAAGAGACAAAAGGGAAGACGCTATCAACTGCTGTCCGCATCCTCGCTTTGGCCTCTTTGGTCTCTTCGGTCCGCGACCTCTGTTTGTCCTTTTCGTCGGTTTGTCGTTTGTCAGTTCGTCTGCTTGTCAAAAAGTCCGCAACTTCGCATGGTCCCATGGTCTCTTGGTCCCAAGGTCCTCAAAAAATATGCTGCTACCCCACGGGATAGCAGCATATTCCATTTTGGTCGTTAGCCTATCGTGCTACGAAGCGCGATGTGCGAGCCTTCAACGTTGCCTTCTTGGCGTCCAACTCGCGCTTAGCATTCATCTTAAGCATATTATCTGCCTTTGCCTGCATCTCGGCGCTAACGAGCTCCGAGTAGATGGCGGGAGCCTTAGTCTCAGCACGCTGGGGTGCTGCTACCACCTCGTTCACAACGATGCTCTTAGGTGCAACTGCCGAGCGTGTTGCAGAGGTCTGCATAGCCTCATACTCCTCGACTGTAGAGCAACCCTCCTTAGTGAAGCATACCATCTCGCGGTACAAGGGGCTGGGGTTATACATATCGTCGTATGCAACAGCCACTACGGTCATAACCTTATCGAAGGGCAAGAAGAAGCTTGCGCTCTCGTATGGTGCACCATCCCACAAGTACTCGTAGAAGATATCATCGGGGTAGTCCTCGGTATCGGTGAGGTCGTTGCCGTAGAAGTCGTAGTAGAACTCCGAGTAGTCGCCCTCGATATTCACCTTAACGGGAATCATAGCGTTGCCAGCGTACATTTTAAAACCCTCATATCCTGCAGCAACGAGGTCGTCTACATTGAAGTACTTGTCTATTTCGACGCTGATAGCGATGTCGGCATATGTAACAGCATCGGTGTGGAACACCTCGCTAAAGTATACGTCGCTCAGGAACTCGCACTTGTCGAAGCCCATGATAACAACGCCGAGCTTGTAGTCGGTGTCGGGAGCCAAGTCCCACACTGTTGTTGTCTCGTTGCCCTGCGTAAGCTCCCATGATGCGAATACGGCGTAGTCGTTATCGTAGCCGCGCTTGATGATGACGTTTTGGATGTAGTCCTTAGCATCCTCGGCGCTATAGTTTGCAGGGTATACCATCCAGTGGTATGCGTGGCCCTTATCCGAGGGTATAATCTCAATCCATGCGTTGTCGACGCTGGGTACTATGTTCATTGAGAATGTACAATCCTTGGGGTCACCAGATGCGAGGGTGTGGAACTCCTCACGCCAGATTTTCGATGTGGTGAGCGTGCCCGCCTTATAGCCGAATGCCACGATGGTGTAGTCGCTATCGGGGCGCATGCTACCAAAGGTATTTGTTGAGGTACCTTCGTAGGTGTAGCTGCTGATGACGTAGTCGTACTCGGTCATGATAAGCTCGAAGAGCTCATCGTCGCTGAGGTTCTTAACAATATCTGCGCGCAAGGGGAGTATCACGTATGGGTCGTTGGTTGTAGTGGTCGTAGTGACATCTGCCGACGACTGTGTGAGGTTGTTAAGCTCGAGAGTAAGGATGTTTGCCGAGGGCTCGAGGTGTGCTGAGGTATGCTCGCAGTAGCCCACCTCGCCGATGATGTCACAGTTGTTGTTCCACTTAGCTGCCATGATGTAGTACTTAGTGTCGGCCTTGCACTCGAACCATCCATCCTCCAAAATGTCAGAGAGATTGTAGATAGAGAAGAACTCTGTGCGGTCAGAGATATAGTCCCACTGCTGGAGGAGCGCGATTGTAGAGTCGATGCTGCCCTTCTGGAGAATTTTCTTGAGGTCGTCGGTGCCGAGGGTCTGCTTCCAGTAGTTTAGCTCCTCCTCCGACATGATGCCGCAGAAGTAGTCCACACCTGTATGTGATGGAATAACGGTGTACTCAAGCACAAAATCCTCCTCCTTAACGCTAAACTCGAAGGTGATGTCTCCCTCGTGTGGTGGCTCAGTCTTGACGTGTGTGGCGATGATATCTGTTGTGCGCTCGCCCTCGAGGCTGATACCATATACATATACTACGAACTCGGTGTCGGGTGTAAGCTTTGTGATGCGGATAGCCTCCTGGGAGCCTGTGCCTACGATGCCCTCAAGGAACTCTGCGAGGGTGAGGCCGTTGATCTCTGCGAGGTACTGGAAGTACTCGAGGTCGGCCTGGAAGATGTCGTTCTCGTTACCCTTGTAGTAGTCCCACGACTCTTTGTATGTAACCATAGGCACCCATGTTGTTGTGGGGTCGGCGGTGAGCACCGAGATGGTGATGGTTGTGGCGTCGTAGCCAATGAGCTCCACTTCGATGGGGTTCTCGGCGGTGATGCGACCCTGTGTGAGGGTTAGTGTCACATCTGCTGCGCTCTTGTAGCTAAGTGTCACCTCGGCGGTGCGTGCTGCATCATCGAAGTTGCCCTTTGCTGTAATGTTAAGTTTGTCGGCCTCTACGGCGATTGTCACCCACTCTGCCTCGGTAGTGGCTGTGAGGCTCTCGCCATTTATGGCGTTCTTAATGGTGTAGCCAAGGGTTAATGTCTCGCCTCTGTCGTCGAAGGTGAGTTCTGTCGTCTCCACCTCGATAGATGCTGGGGCTACGACATCTGGCTCGTTCTTACACGCCGCAAGCGCCGCGAAAAGCACAAGCACAGAGAATAGTTTTGTAATGTGTCGCATAATGTTTTGGTTAATGTGTAATGCAAATATAGTAAAATATATCCAAATCAAGCAAATTTGATATTCTTTTCAATAAAACTCCTCTTTTGTCGCACAAAAAAAAAGGCTGTCACGAATGACAGCCTTTAGCATATATCGGAAGTGTAGAATTACTTCGTAGCGCTCTCCAAACGCTTCATCATTGCAAACATGAAGAGTGCAGAGATCAAGCAGAGTGCGATGAACACAGCCCATACTGACCACAATGGGAGACCTGCCCAGAGGAAACCACCAACAGCAACGAGCATGTTACCGATAGCAGTAGCCACGAACCAACCACCCATCATAAGACCCTTGAGCTTTGGAGGTGCAACCTTTGATACGAATGAGATACCCATTGGTGAAAGGAGCAACTCAGCAAATGTCAATACAAGGTATGTGAAGATCAACCAGTAGGGTGAAGTACGAGTCTCGTTCTTCTGGTCAGCGTAACCAGCCAAAACAGCCTCAGCCTCCTCTACAGTCATTGTAGGCTCAGTAACTGCAACCTCAGCGACCTCCTCAGTTGTCTCAGCAACCTCAGCGATCTCCTCAGTTGTCTCCTCAGCGACCTCTACAACCTCCTCAGCAACCTCTACAGCGTCAGCTGCAGGAGCGTCAACCATCTCAGTAGCCTCAGCAAGCTCCACGTTCTCTACATTCTCAACACCCTCTGCAGTTGTCTCCTCTACAACTACGGGAGTAGCAGCGAGAATTACGCACTGTGCGTTGTATACCTCAGTAAATACGGGACGAGTCTTGTCGTTAAGCTTAGACATGAAGTCCTGAGCCTTCTTAATCTCCTCGTTTGCCTTGCCGTCAGCATCCTTCAATGCGTCAACGTTGTTCGCTATAGCGTAGCAATCTGCAGCGAATGCCTCCGCCTTGTTGATAGCGATAGCCTTAGCCTGCTGGTCGGGAGTGTTAAGATTTGTAGAGCCGAATGCCATGATAGCGAAGCCGATAGCTGCAACCAACATACCGAAAGCAATCTTGCGGGGAGCTGAAGGCTCCTTACCCTTGCGTGCCAAAGCACCAAAGATAGCCATTGAAACGGGAGTCAATGCTACAACATAGAAGGGGTTAAACTGCTGGAAGATAGGTGCTGCAACAGAGATCTCAGCTGTTGCCTCGATGCCCATAGCGCGGTATACGAGGAATGCGAGAACGCCAGAACCGATGATGCCTGAGAAGAGCTTACCCTTAGCGCTATCGCTCTGGAAGATAGAGAATGTAGCGTAAACTGCAATGATAAGCAATGCAAGGTTCCAAACATCAAACAACATAGTGTCGAAGCCGAATGCTGTTGTTGTTGTGAACTCATCAGCGAAGTATGTGAGTGTCAAACCATTCTGGTGGAATGCCATCCAGAAGAAGATAACAACAGCAAATACGAGGCAGAGAGCGATGATACGCTGCTTAGTCTCAGCGGGAGTGAGGTTGTCAACAACCTGAGCTGCCTCGCCCTTCTTCTTGCCACCCTCAACATGACGGAATGTGGGACGGAATACGTAGTAGATAAGGATTGAGAGTACCAACGCTGCACAAGCCACCATGAATGAGAAGTGGTATGCGTCGTTAGAGCTGTAACCAAGGCTCTCCTCAGCCCACTTCTTGATGCCTACAGCTGTAGTAGGAGCGAACAATGAACCTACGTTAATAGCCATGTAGAAGAGTGAGAAGCCAGAGTCGCGCTTGTCGGCATACTTTGGATCGTCGTAGAGGTTACCAACCATAACCTGCAAGTTACCCTTGAACAAACCAGTACCAACACTGATAAGTACAAGCGCTGCCATCATGGCAATCATTGCCACAGACTCACCACCAAGGGGAGCTGAGAGGAGCAAGTAGCCACCGAACATGACCATGATACCTGTAGTAACCATGCGGCCGAAACCAAACTTATCGGCCATCATACCACCAATCAATGGCATGAAGTAAACCAAGCCGAGGAAAGTTGAGTAGATGGCACCTGCGGTACCGCTGTCGAGGCCGAAGTTCTCGCGAAGGAAGAGTGCGAAAACTGCCAACATCGTGTAGTAACCAAAGCGCTCACCTGTGTTTGCAAGGGCTAAGGCGTAAAGACCTTTAGGATGTCCTTTGAACATAGAAAAAAGTTTTTAGTTAATAAATATAATTTGTTGTTTGTTATTCAAATAACACATAATATTGGGCAAAGATACGAAGATTTTTTTATATCTTTGCTAAAAATAACCCCAAAAAAGTATGAAACAGCAAAATTCTAAACTCCCCATAGTTGCTGCGGACGAGTGGTTGTTGCCCGTAGAGGAGGAAATTCAGCGTCGTTACGACATGTATATCAATCGTTTAGCAGATATCGAAAAGTCTTCAGGTACGATTGTCGACTATGCAAATGGTCATCGATATTTTGGATGGCAGCACGACGATGCAATGCAGGGTTGGTGGTTTAGAGAGTGGCTGCCCGAGGCTAAGGATGTCTACATCTTCGGCGATTTCAACAACTGGCAGCGCACAGAGCTACGCTTGCAGCGCAACCGCGAGGGTGTGTGGAGCATCTTCCTGCCCGATGCGATGTATGGCGCGCGCCTCACAGATGGCTCACTATACAAACTCCATATTCACGGCAATAACGGCTGGCGCGACCGCATTCCAGCATACGCCAAGCGCGTAGTGCAGGACGAGACTACCAAGAACTATACCGCGCAGTTCGTGGTTGAGAAACCCTACGACTGGAAGCATGACGACTTCCGCGCTCCGAAGGTTGGCGAGTTGCTTATCTACGAGGCACATGTCGGCATGGCAACCGAAAAGGAGGGCGTAGGTACGTACGCCGAGTTCCGCGACGACATCCTCCCACGCATCAAGGAGGCGGGATATAACGCTGTGCAGCTTATGGCGATTGCCGAGCACCCATACTACGGCTCGTTTGGCTACCACGTGTCGAGTTTCTTTGCCCCCTCTTCTCGCTTCGGTACGCCCGATGAGCTCCGCTCGTTGGTAGATCGTGCCCACGAGTTGGGTATCGCAGTAATTATGGATTTGGTACACGCACACTATGTCAAGAACTTCGACGAGGGTATCAACGAGCTCGACGGCTCGAAGCACCACTACTCGAAGGAGGGCGATGCGGGCTATCAGCAGTATTGGGACTCTATGATTTTCGACTATGGCAAACGAGAGGTTGAGCACTTCCTACTCTCGAACGTAAAATATTGGATTGAGGACTTCCACTTCGATGGCTACCGCTTTGATGGTGTAACGTCTATGTTGTACCATCATCACGGCTACGTTGAGTTTGACTGCCGTGAGCGCTTCTTCGACGAGGGTGTCAACCGCGACGCGATAGTCTACCTAACGCTTGCAAACAAGCTTATCCACGACATACGCCCCGACGCTATAACCATTGCGGAGGATGTTAGCGGCATGCCAGGTTCGTGCGTGAAGCCCGAAGATGGAGGCATGGGCTTCGACTACCGCCTTGGCATGGCATTGCCCGACTACTGGATTAAGATACTCAAGGAGCAGAGCGACGACGACTGGAACATCTGGCAGATGTGGTCGGAGATGACAAATCGTCTGCCCTCGGTGCGCACGGTGGCATATGCCGAGTCGCACGACCAGGCGTTGGTGGGCGATAAGACCCTCGCCTTCCGCCTGATGGACAAGGAGATGTACTTCTCGATGGATCGTGCATCTGAGAACCTTATAATAGACCGCGGCATGGCCTTGCATAAGCTTATCCGCCTCTTTACAATAACCACGGGCGGTGAGGCCTACCTCAACTTCATGGGTAATGAGTTTGGCCACCCCGAGTGGATCGACTTCCCACGCGAGGGTAATGGCTGGTCGTATAAGCATGCACGCCGTCAGTGGTCGTTGGCCGAGAATGGCTTCTTGCGCTACTCGTTCCTCGCGGAGTTCGACAAGGAGATGATTGAGGTGGTCAAGAAGTATGGTGTGCTCGGTGATGGCTACCCCTACAACCACCAGATGGATGAGCAGAACAAGACCATGGTCTACTCGCACAAGGGACTACTCTTCGTGCTCAACTGGCACCCAACAGCCTCAATCCCCGACTACACGCTCAACGTGCCCTGGCCAGGTAAGTACACCGTGCTCTTCTCATCTGACGAAAAGCGCTTTGGTGGCCACGACCGCGCCGATGTCGCAAGCGAGCACTTCACAACTACGCACGAGGCGGAGGATGGCACCGTGTACCATACCATTAATATATATAATACCTCGCGCACGGGTGTTGTGCTAAAGTGGGAGGAGTAGTGTTAACTTTAACGACTTTGATTTGATGATTGAGACGATTAAGAGGGTAGTTTTGGGTGTGGCGTTGCTCGTTGTGGCCAGCATATTTTCGGCCGGCAAACCTGCAGATGGTGACCCCGCAAAGGCTGAATATATAGTAATCTCGAAGGAGGATTTTAGGCTCGACCTCTACGATAGCGAGGATAGGCTCGTATGCTCGTTTGACTGCGCCGTGGGCAAGAACTACGGCAACAAGCAGTGCGTGGGAGACATGAAGACTCCCGAGGGCGAGTTCTACATCGAGGAGATAGTGTCGGCAAAAACATGGGGGCACGACTTCAAGGATGGAAAGGGCTATATACCGAACTGTTATGGCAACTGGTTTATGCGCCTGAAGACCCCACCACATAGGGGTATCGGCATCCACGGAACGCATGCTCCAGAGTCTATCGGCACGCGCGCAACGGAGGGTTGCATACGTCTCGAAAATAATGACCTCGATAGTCTCTATAATATGGTGCGTGTGGGTATGAAGGTGCAAATTCTACCATCACTTTTGGATCAACGCGCAGACGGCATCTTGGAGTAGAACCTATTTTAACCCATTTTGCGGATATATTATACCATAGGTATAGTTGTTGAGAAGAAAACTTGAAAACTTTTTTCGTTTTTCAAGTTTTCTTTTTATATTTGCACCGTAGAAAATAGTGTAAACGTATGACTCAAAAAGAAAATATTATTCACCACGCATCAAAGATGTTCGTTGAGCAGGGCATAAAGGCTGTGCGCATGGATGATATTGCCCAGGAGTTGAGCGTATCGAAGCGCACTCTTTATGAGTTGTTTCACGACAAGGAGGAACTCATATATCAGAGCATATACCACCATTTCGCCGCCGACCGCGAGCGTCGCTTCCAGCAAATTTCCCAGATTGAGAACACCATGGAGGTGATGGTGGCAAACTTGCGCGATATGATCGACGCAGCGCCCACCTCGGGTCGTATACGCCGAAACATCAAGCGCTTCTACCCATCGGTATATCGTCGCCTTGAGGAGGAGGTGCAGTCGAAATCGATGGATGACATCCGCCGCTGGATTGAGGGGTGTATAGAGTGTGGCTACTTCGAGCGTAACATACAGGTGAAGTTTGCTGCAGAGGTGCTCAACCACTCGGTGCATGGCATGCTGGTAAATACCCTCGACGAGGAGCGACCCTCGAGTGAGTTGGTGTCGATGATGTCCTACTCGCTTCTCGTATTCATTCGCGGCCTCTGCACTGTGGAGGGTCAGCGCATAATCGATGAGTGCACGACGAAGTACTTCGACCATTTTTAACACTTGGAGATAAATCAAATAAATCATATCGTAATGAAGAAGTTTTTAATGACAATCTGTTTGTGCTTGGGCCTCTCGGTAGTGGCCTCGGCACAGCAAAAGTTGGAGCTTACCCTCGATGAGGCGTTGGGTATAGCTCTCAGCGACAACCCCACCATTCAGGTGGCAAACCTTGAGATTGAGCGCTACGACTATGTTCGTAAGCAGGCGCTCTCGTCGCTCTACCCCCAGGTGGATGCTTCGGCACAGTACTCTTTGGCGTTGCGTCGCCAGGAGATGGCCGAGGGACTCTCGTTTGGTGGTAAGAACACATTTAACGTTGCAGGTACCGTATCGTTGCCACTCTTCGTGCCCTCGGTATATCGCCAGCTTAAGTTGACCCGCACACAGATGGAGGTAGCGGTGGAGAGTGCACGTGCAAATCGCATCGACCTTATCGCTGCGGTGCGTGCTGCCTACTACAACATCTTGCTTGCCGAGCAGTCGCTCATGGTGCTCGAGGAGGCTGCGCTCACTACAGACCGCGTAGTTAAGAACACCGAGGACCTCTACAACAATGGTCTTGCTGCGGAGTACGACTATATCACAGCACGTGTGCAGCGCTCGAACCTCGACCCACAGATTTTGCAGGTGAAGAATGGCGTAGAGATAGCTAAGCTCCAACTCAAGATGTACCTCTCTATCCCCGAGGATGTTGAGGTGGAGGTTGTAGGCTCGCTCGATGGCTTCAAGGATGTGGCGCTCTTGGGTGCAGACTACGAGATGGATATCGAGAACAACACCACAATCAAGAATCTTGATCTCCAACTCGAGTTGTTGGATCACCAGGAGAAGCTTATCCAGACAACACGCATGCCTACCGTAGCGGCATTTGCTCAGGTATCATACATTGGTCAGGAGCGCTCAGACCTTGGCGGCATCCTTGGTGCTATGGGTGGTGGTGATGCCACAACCGCTGTTAAGCAGTCTAAGTTCTGGTGGCAGGTGCCTATCTCGCTCGGTGCACAGATTAACATCCCTATTTTTGCTGGCTTCAAGAAGACAAACCAGCTCCGCGAGGTGCGCAACCAGCGTGAGCAGCTTCGTCTCCAGCGCGACTACGCCGAGGAGGGTATTCGTCTCCAGGTGCAGCAGTCTGTAAACACGCTCCTCACAGCACGCTCTATGATGCTTGCTAATGGCGAGACTGTGCTTCAGGCAGAGAAGGCATACCAGATTTCGTTGACACGCTACGAGGCAGGTGCTGGTACCATCCTCGAGCTTAATAGCGCACAGCTTGCCCTTACACAGGCGCAGTTGAGCTACTCGCAGTCTATCTTCGACTACCTTACAGCATACGCCGAGTACGAGAAGGTGTTGGGTAAGGACAGCGTAGAGTAATGTCAAAGTATAACACACTGAATAACAATATAAAAGATAAAATAGATATGAAGAAGAGTTTAATGTTTATGTTTATGGCGGCATCGCTCGTAGCTTGCAACTCAACAAGCAACGATCAGGCTACAGAGGAGGTAGTGACTGCCATTCCAGTTAAGACTGCAGTTGCCGAGACTCGCACTATCGACGTCTTGGAGACATACACGTCGGAGATTATGGCCTACAAGGAGAACGACATCACTCCCGCGGCTCAGGGCTTGCACATCGACCGCATCCTCGTTGACGTGGGCGATAAGGTATATGCTGGCCAGACACTCGTAACCCTCGACCAGACAACACTCAAGCAGCAGGAGCTCAACCTCGCTACCGCGCAGGACAACTACGACCGTATGGTGCCCGTGCACGCTGCAGGTGGTATTTCAGACCAGCAGCTCACACAGATGAAGAATACGCTCGACCTCCAGAAGGAGGTAGTGGAGAACTTGCGTAAGAACTCTACTATCAAGTCTCCTATCTCGGGTGTTGTTACAGCACGTAACTTCGAGAATGGCGACCTCTTCGCCTCAATGCCTATCTTGCACATCATGCAGATCGACAAGCTTAAGGTTATGGCAAACATCTCTGAGCAGTACTTCACAAACGTTAAGGTGGGCGATAAGGTTACTATAGAGGTAGATATCTATCCTGGTGAGCAGTTTGAGGGTGTTGTATCGCGCATCAACCCTGCGTTTGACTCTCGCACACGCACATTCGGCGTTGAGATCACCATCCAGAACCCATCTATGCAGTTGCGTCCAGGTATGTATGCTCGCACCATCTTCAACATGGGCCAGCGTGAGAGCGTAGTAATCCCCGACAAGGCACTCCAGAAGCAGGTGGGTTCATCAGAGCGCTTCGTGTACGTTATCAAGGATGGCGTTGCTGACTATCGCTTCGTTACTGATGGTCGTCGTGTAGGCGATATGATTGAGATCACTGAGGGTATCGAGGCTGGTGATGTTGTTGCTACAACATCGTTCACACGCCTTATCAATGGTGCACTTGTAGAGGTTGAGGCAGAGTAGTAGCCTCTCTACGAAACAAGACCTTTACTCACTTAAAAACTCTATATAGATGAAAATATATGAATCGGCGGTGCGAAAACCGATTTCGACCGCGCTAATATTTATAGGTATCATCGTCTTTGGCTTGTTCTCTGTGAGCAAGTTGGGCGTTGACCAGTACCCCGATATCGAGGTCCCCTATATCAGTGTTATTACGATGTATCCTGGTGGTAATGCCGAGGATATCGAGACTAATATCACCCGTGTGTTGGAGGACCAGCTCAACTCCGTAGATAACCTCGACAAGATTACGTCGAAGTCTTCGGATAACGTGTCTATGATTATTCTGGAGTTTGAGTATGGATGTGATTTGACGGAGGCGGCAAATGATGTACGTGATGTCGTGAGCCGCTCACAGTCACTCCTGCCTGAGGAAGTGGAGTATCCCACAGTTATGAAGTTCTCAACTTCTATGATGCCTGTGATGATGCTCTCGGTAACAGCAGATGAGAGCTACAACGCCCTCTACAAAATCCTCGATGATAAGATGGTCAACGAGCTTAACCGTATCAATGGCATCGGTTCTGTTGCTATCATCGGTGCTCGCGAGCGTGAGGTGCAGATTAACGTGGACCCCAACAAGTTGGAGGCTTATGGCCTTACTGTAGAGTCGCTCGGTCAGATTATCGCTGCTGAGAACATCAACGTTCCCGCGGGTAAGCTCGACCTCGGTACTCAGACCTTCAACCTCAAGACCGACCTCGAGTTCCAGGATAGCCGCGAGCTCTTCGACATCGTCATCTCAAACCAGAATGGTCACACTGTGATGCTCTCGGATGTTGCAGAGATTAAGGATACCCTCGAGGAGCTTACCATGGATGAGCGTATCAATGGCCGCCCTGGTGTGCGTATCCTCGTTCAGAAGCAGACAGGTGCAAACTCTGTGCAGATTGTTGAGGATGTGCAGGCTAAGCTCGTGGAGATTATCCCCACATTGCCTCCCGACTGTAAGGTAGAGACCATCTACGAGTCATCGGAGTATATCAACTCGTCAATCAACTCTCTTGCCGAGACCATCATGTTCGCCTTTATCTTCGTGATCTTGGTTGTGATGTTCTTCTTGGGTCGTTGGCGTGCTACGTTCATCATCTGCTTGACTATCCCTATCTCGCTTATCTGTGCCTTTATCTACCTCTACGCAGTAGGCTCTACGCTCAACATCATCTCGCTTTCGGCGCTCTCTATCGCCATCGGTATGGTTGTGGATGATGCTATCGTGGTGTTGGAGAACATCACCACACACATCGAGCGTGGCTCGAAGCCCAAGGAGGCGGCTATCTACGCTACAAACGAGGTATGGCTCTCGGTTATCGCCACAACATTGGTTGTCGTTGCCGTGTTCATGCCTTTGACCATGATTCCTGGTATGGCGGGTATCCTCTTCAAGGAGCTTGGTTGGATTGTGACTATCGTGGTGTGTGTATCTACTGCTGCTGCAATCACCCTTACTCCTATGCTCTCGGCATATATGCTTAAGCTCGATGGTGGTGCTCACACATATAAGGGTATCGGCATCGTCTACAAGCCTATCGATATGTTCCTCGGCTGGCTCGATAACTTCTACGAGAAGTTGCTCCGCTTCGTTGTTAAGTGGCGTAAGACAGCTACATTGGTGCTCTTGCTCATCTTCGGTCTCTCGTTGATTTTGGTTAGCAAGGTGCCTACAGAGTTCTTCCCACCCTCAGATAACTCACGTATCTCGATGGTTGTGAAGCTCCCACAGAATACTCACGTGGACGAGACATCGCGTGTCGCACGTCAGATTGACTCTATCATCGCGGTTAAGTACCCATATATCCACATGGTAAGTGCCTCTGCGGGTGAGAACTCATCGAACAACGCCTTTGCAGCAATGCAGACTACAGGCTCGCACTTGATTAACTACAACCTCCGTATGCCAAGTCGTAATGATGTTGAGCGTCCCACAATCTTTGAGATTTCGGATGGTTTGCGTGAGGACCTCGATGGTATCCTCGAGGTATCTGAGTTCCAGGTTATCCCTGGTGGCCAGCAGGGTGGTGGCATGGGTGGTGGTGCAAGCACCGTGAACATCAAGGTGTTTGGTCACGACATGGAGACAGCTATGTCTGCAGCGAAGGATCTTCAGACACGCATGGCTAACCTTAGCACAATGCGTGACGTGCAGCTCTCGCGTGAGGACTTGCAGCCCGAGTTCAACGTGCGCTTCGACCGTCAGAAGCTCTCATACTATGGCCTTAACTCTGCTACTGCGGCGCAGTTCATCCGCAACCGCATCTATGGTTATGAGTGTGCTAAGTATCGTGAGGATGGTGACGAGTACAACATCGTTGTGCGCTATGCTGAGGATTTCCGTGCAAATGTTGAGGATGTAGAGAACATCGTGCTCTACACCGCTACAGGTCAGGCTATCAAGCTCAAGGAGGTTGCTACAATCTCTGAGGAGTATGCATCGCCCGAGATTGAGCGCGAGAACCGTCAGCGTGTAGTAACAGTTGAGGGCTCAGTGGGTGCTGGTGTCGCTCTTGGTGACGCTGTGGCAGAGGTGAATGCTATGCTTGCCGACTATGAGATTCCCGCAGGCCTTAGCCTCGAGTTGGGTGGTTCGGTTGAGGATCAGGGCGAGGCATTCTCAGATATCGGCCTCTTGCTCATACTTATCGTGGTATTGGTTTACATCGTGATGGCTACGCAGTTTGAGTCGTTACTCTACCCCTTCATCATCATGTTTACCATCCCCTTCGCTATGTCGGGTGTATTCATCGCGTTGTGGCTCACAGGCACACCTCTCTCGCTCATCGCTCTCATCGGTGCCATCATGCTCGTGGGTATCGTTACAAAGAACGGTATCGTGATGGTGGACTACATGAACTTGCTTGTTGAGCGTGGCTCGACTATCACCGACGCCGTTATCAATGGTGGTAAGAGCCGTCTCCGTCCCGTGTTGATGACATCGCTCACCACAGTCCTCGGTATGTTGCCTATGGCACTCGGCATTGGTGAGGGTTCGGAGATATGGCAGCCTATGGGTGTTGCCGTTGTAGGTGGTCTTGTGATGTCTACACTTATCACCCTCTTCATCGTTCCTTCGCTATACGCTATGCTTGAGGGCAGCAAGGAGCGTCGTGCACGCCGCAAGGCAGAGCAGGAGCTTAAGGATGAGGCCTTCATCCGCGAGCAGATGGCTAAGCGCGCTGCAAATAAGTAGTAATAACGTGTTGGCGAGGTTCGCGCCTCGCCAACCATTAATAATTTTTTAAGATGAAAGCATTCTTTTTATCATACAACCAGGCACTTACCGACCGTGTAAACAAGATGCTCGATGACAATGGCGTGCGCGGCTTCACACGCTGGGCACTCACCGAGGGTCGTGGATCTTACGATGGTGAGCCCCACTACGGCACACACGCGTGGCCCTCAATGAACACCTCTATCCTCGCTATCGTTGAGGATGAGAAGATTCCCGTGTTGCTCGATGCAGTACGCGAGATTGATTCGACCACGCAGCAGCAGGGTTCGCGTGCATTTGTGTGGGATATCACCCAGTGCATGTAAATTTCGCACGATAAGGTAGCATCTGCTGCCGCTAACAAAAGAAAATGCGAATGAGCAGTACGCTTTAGTACAGCTCATCCGCATTTTTTTTGCCGAGCGTTGCATCTACTACCTTCTCCTGCGAAATTGAATTTCTTGTGATTGTGGCGCTACTTTGCCACCTCAATCCAAAGAGCGAATGGGAAATACGCTTAGTATGTCCCATCCGCTCTTTCTCTTTATCGGCGTCAAATTAGCACCACTCTGACAAGAAATTGTGTCTCGGTGCTAATTAATGTTTTTTGCCGAGCGTTGCATCTACTACCTTCTCCTACGAAATTGGGTCTCGGTGCTAATTATTGTTTCTGATTAAAGAATTTAGGGAGCTTAAGGAACTTAGGGAGTTTAGAGTATATATTTCTCTATAATCCTTATACTCACTAAATTCCTTAAACTCCCTAAATAAACGTTCTCTCCTATAGCCACATATGTTCTACCAATATTTTGATGCCGATAGCTATCAAGATTATGCCGCCTACGATGCCGGCCTTAGTGCCGAGGCGCGAGCCAAATGCTGCACCGAGGTAGACGCCCGCAGCCGAGATAAGAAGCGTCACAACGCCAATAACAGCAACCGAGTACCACACGTTAACATCCAAGAATGCCATAGAGACACCCACGGCCAGGGCGTCAATGCTGGTGGCGATGGCCATAATAAGCATGGGGCGGAAGCCGAAGTCGCCACTATGCTCCTCGTCGTCACCCCACACCGTCTCGCGTATCATGTTGAGGCCGATAAGCGAGAGTAGTCCAAAGGCTACCCAGTGGTCGACGCTTACGACATACTCGGCGAAGCTTTGGCCTACGTAGTAGCCCAAGATGGGCATAAGGGCCTGAAATGCGCCAAACCACACACCGGCAATGAGTGCGTGGCGAGGACGTATATGTTTAACGGTCATGCCCTTACCCACCGAAACAGCAAAGGCATCCATGGCTAATCCCACAGAGATTAGCAGTAGCTCAAAAAATCCCATTCTATAGTGTCTCTATCTATTGTAGTGGTCAAGTGCGGGTGTTGCAGCACCACTCTCATCAAAGAGCTTGCCCCAATGTGGTGATGTAGCCTCCCAGATGAATGTTCCGCGGCCCAAACCATTGGGTAGCGTGCTTACAATACGCTCGATGTCGAGGTAGTGGTCGCGGTACTCCACAACGATAAGTGGCTTATTGTACCTCTCAACCAGGGCATTGGTATTGGCTTCGAGCTCCTCCAATGTGCCGTGCCACTCGGGGTAGTACGACTGACCAATAAGGTCGTACTCCACGCCATACTCCTCCATTGCATCGAAGAAGCGCACAGACTCCTCGGCCTGACCACCAAGAGCCACATGGAGCATGATCTCAGCATCTGGAGCATACTCCCTAACGGCGCGCACACCCTCCTTGAGGAGTCCGCACAAGCCGCTAAAGCTATGGCGCACAGAGCCGTAAGGCCACAACATACCGTTGCTCACCTCATTACCCACCTGCACCATATCGGGCATTGTGCCCTGAGCCTCGAGGGCGAGAAGTGTCTCCTTAGTGTGGTTGTACACCGCTGCGCATACCTCGTCGAAAGAGAAGGTCTGCCATGCCTGGGGCATAATCTGCTTTGCGGGGTCTGCCCAGTTATCCGAGTAGTGGAAGTCGAGCAGGAAGTACATGCCCGCCTCCTTGATGCGCTTAGCCATGGCGAGCGTATGCTCCAAGTCGCAGTAGCCGTCACGCTGCGAGTAGCCGAGCTCCGACTTAGGATTTACGAATAGGCGCAAGCGGATGTAGTTGAATCCGTTATCGCGCAAAATATCGAGAGCATCACCCTCCACGCCGCCATCACTAAACTTCACGCCACTATCCTCCTGCCACTGGAGCCACGAAATGTCGGCACCCACGGCATAGGGTTTCTCCAATGCAACCTGCGCATGGGCAAAGTTGAATGCCGCAAGCGCCACAATAAGGCATAATACTCTCTTCATACTTCTATAAATTATTGGTTAGCAAACTCTTTGAGTCGGGCAATCTCCTCGGGCCAGCGCTCCTCGTCGGGGGTCTCGAGGATGAGGGGTATGTTGTCGAAGCGGGGGTCCTGAGCGATGTAACGGAAGCACTCCCAGCCAATCTCTCCCTCGCCGAGGGGTGAGTGGCGGTCGATGCGGCTACCCAGGGGGCGCATAGCGTCGTTTAAGTGCATGCCGCGCAGATACTTGAAGCCTACAACGCGGTCGAACTCCGCAAATGTGGCATCACACGCCTCGCGAGTGCGTAGGTCGTAGCCCGCAGCGAAGGTGTGGCATGTGTCGAGGCATACGCCAACGCGGCTCTTGTCCTCCACGCGCTCAATGATGTAGGCGAGGTGCTCGAACTTAAAGCCGAGGTTTGAACCCTGACCCGCGGTGTTCTCCAATACGGCCGTAACCCCCTTTGTACGTGCCAATGCCATGTTGATAGACTCGGCAATGCGATCCAACGAACCCTCGTCGCTGATGCGCTTGAGGTGGCTGCCGGGGTGGAAGTTTAGGCGGTCGAGACCGAGGCGCTCGCAGCGTGCCATCTCCTCAAAGAAGGACTCGCGCGACTTCTCCAAGCCATCCTCATCGGGGTGACCGAGGTTGATAAGATAGCTATCGTGGGGTAGGATATGCTCGGCGCGATATCCCGCCTCTTCTGCCATAGCCTTGAATGTCTCCACTTGGCTATCAGTGAGTGCGGGTGCTATCCATTGGCGCTGATTCTTAGTAAATAGGGCAAATGCTGTTGCCCCTATGTTCTTCGCATTCTTTATGGCGTTCTCAACACCGCCTGATGCGCTTACATGTGCTCCAAAATATTTCATGGTAAAATCTTTTTTCGTAGTTATCATTTAATCATAGGCAAAGATACAAAAAATTGAGAAAAGATTAGTATCTTTGCGATTGTAATTACAAATCCCGATATAAGATTAACCTATAAATTCTATTTATATATGAGGAGAATCTATATAACGCTCTTTTTTGCGCTCTGTAGCTTTACGTGTGCCGTAGCACAGGTGTCGATGGAGGATATGAGTAGCGAGGAGTTGAAGCCCGCGTTTAGCAACGAGATGAAGCGCCAACAGCTCGATGCAGAATATACCTCGGATGCGGCGATACGTGCTGCGCGCATCCTACGCCGTCAGGAGCGTAACACCGTGGAGTTCTCGGCAAACCTTCATGGCTCACTCACAGCGTATAGCAAGTCGTGGCAGGCGTCGGGTGATAACACCGTGACCATTTTGGCAAACGTAAACTTCTTGCACACATACAAGAAGGGTCGCTTCACGCTAACAAATACTGCCTCGGCAAAGTTGGGCTACAACAACATGAAGGCGGAGTTGAAGGATGGTAGCAACAGAGGTATATGGTTTAAGAATGTAGACGAGATTGTGCTCTCTACAGCACCACAGTGGGATATGGTAAAGAACTGGACCTATGGTGCTAACGTCAAGTTCCGTACGCAGTTTGCACCAGGCTATAGCGCGCGTGGTGCCAAGCAGAATGGCGAGAAGCGTGTCTCTAACTTCATGACGCCTGGCTACTTCGATGCTTCGCTCGGTTTTACATACATACTTCCTGTTGAGAAGTTCCCTCTAAAGATAAACCTTGCGCCTGTGGCGATGAGTGCTACATATCGTCACGACCAGTACACATCGAATAATTATGGCGTACCCGCGGACTATACGTCGAAGTATGAGGGTGGTATCTCTATCCAGTTGGATTTCGACCGCTCGTGGGGTAAGGATGGCTGGTTGCGTTACCGCACTACGGCATACTCTTTCTACGGCTGGATTACCGACATCTCAGCACAGAAGAAGTTCAAGCCCACGGAGTTGGAGGATGGCACGATGACAAAGTATGAGCACGTGGTGCCTACAATACGTTGGGAGAATACCATTGACATCAAGGCAACAAAGTACATCTCTACGCAGATTTACTTCCAGCTCTACTACAATAATGAGGAGTGCCATAAGTTGCAGGTGTCGTCGATGTTGTCTGTAGGTCTCACCTACACCTTTAAGAATAAGTAGATGCCTTTGGTAGGTGTTTTGCACCAGTAGAGTATATGTCTAAGAATTTGGAGAAGAGAGTTGCGTCGATATTGTGGTCGACGGTGTTGGTAGTCGTCTTTGCGAGTGCCGTATGGATGGGTATAGGTATAGGTCGCTCGGGCGAGAAGCAGCGCATGCAGCAACTCATGGCCATGCAGGCTGAGAATGATGGCACTACGAATGTCGACATGGAGGAGTATGCCCACGAGATGGCAGCCCTGGAGGCGCAGTTGGCAGCTAACGACAAGATGCTGCAGACGATAGCCTATGTGCGCAACTACTATGTTGACCCTGTACTACTCGATACTATCTACGAGAAGGCTATTCCCGCGCTACTCTCGGAGCTCGACCCCCACTCGGAGTATATCCCCGCGAAGATGTTCTCGGAGGTCAACGAGTCGTTGGAGGGAGAGTTCGACGGCATCGGCATCGTCTTTAACGCCTCAACAGATACAATTACCGTGCTTAGTGTCATACCCAATGGTCCCTCATCGGCAGCGGGTGTGCGCCCTGGCGACCGCATCGTGAAGATTGATGGTAGGTCGGTTGCAGGACAGAAGATTGGGCAGGACTCTATGGTTAAGCTTATGCGTGGCAAGCGTGGCACACGTGTGAAGTTGGGCGTTAAACGCGCCTCGTTCAAGGAGCTTGTAAATATAGAGGTTACACGTGCTCCAATCGAGATACATAGCATCGAGACAGCCTTTATGCTCAACGAGGAGTCGAAGATTGGCTTTGTGCGCCTCTCGCAGTTTGCGCGCACCTCGTATAGCGAGATGCATAGCGCCATAGAGAGGCTAAATGCTGAGGGCATGCGCGGCCTTATTATAGACCTGCGTGGCAATGGTGGTGGCTTCCTCGACCAGGCGATACTCATCGCCAATGAGTTTCTGCCCGAAAATAGCCTTATCGTATATACGGAGGATCGCTTTGGTCAGCAGATAAAGGAGTATAGCCGTGGTAATGGCAACTCTGCGGAGTTGGAGATAGCCATCTTGGTAGATGAGACAAGTGCCTCGTCGAGCGAGATTTTAGCGGGCGCCATTCAGGATAACGACCGCGGTGTTATCATCGGTCGCCGCACCTTTGGTAAGGGTCTTGTGCAGTCGCAGATACCCTTTAATGATGGCTCGGCAATACGCCTTACGGTAGCGCGCTACTACACGCCCTCGGGTCGCTCTATTCAGCGTCCCTACACCAATGGTGACGATATGGCATACCACATGGACCTCATCGACCGCTACAACCGCAATGAGTTCTTCTCGGCAGATTCCATACATTTCGATAAGTCGCAGACATTCAAGACAAAGGGCGGTCGCACGGTATATGGTGGCGGAGGTATTATGCCCGATGTCTTTATCCCGTTGGATACGCTTGGCATGAGCGACTACTACTATAAGGTGTGGAATACGAATGTGCTCTACCGCTATACGGTGGACTTCACGGATCGTCATCGTGCGGAGATGGATAAGATCGCGACACTCGCGGAGTTGGATGCGCTCCTTTCGCGAAGCAACCTCCTTGCTAACTTCGTGGCATACGCCGAGCGTAATGGCGTAGCCAAGGATGAAGCGGGTCTCGCTTTGTCGCGCGAGGTTATCGAGGCGCAGTTGCGTGCCTATATCGGTCGCAATGCGTTGCACGACGATGCTGGCTTCTACTACAACATCTATCCCATCGACAAGACTATGCAGAGCGCAGTCAAGGAGTTGCGCACAAGACTTAACAAATCAAACAACAAGAGATAATGAATAGAGTATTAGGTTGGATATTTACCATCGCTGTTATCGCCATTGTGGTATTTGCGGCGCTCAACTGGGGTGGTTATAGCTCTATGTGCTTTAATGGCGGCGAGGTTGAGCGCGAGACTGCCGAGACGGTTGAGGCCACAGATACAACATATGTTGATGATGCTGCGATTGTAGAAAACGAAAGCGAGGAGCGCCAAGAGGTGCCCCTCACTGTAGAAGAGAAGGTGGTTGAGGAGGCTACTCAATCAGCGCTTTAAGGCGCGCGCCCAAGTCGGCATTCTCCATCACGCCATTAATGAGCTCTGCGCCCGTGCCATAGAGATATATGGGCACCATCACGCCAGAGTGACCCGTCGTAGACCATGTGTAGGCTACGCCCTGCTCCGAGAGGGTGAAGTCGGCATTGCCACTGATGATGGCGAGGCCTCCCGTCTCGTGGTCGGCAGTGACGACTACGAGGGTGTCTGCATGCTCGCGAGCATATGCTACGGCAACCTCTATAGCCTCCATAAAGTCGCGCATCTCCTGTTGCTGACCCTCGGCATTGTTGCCATGTCCCATTCCATCGATTAGCGAGCCCTCAACCATCAGCACAAAGCCATTCTCGCAGCTGTTCAAGTGGTTGATAGCCTCGGTTGTAGCCTTGGCAAGGTAGCCACGGCGATTCTCTATCTCCTTATCGGCTAAGAGTGCCAAGATGCGCTCGCCACACACCTCACTATCAAGACTCTCCTTAAGTGTAAATCCGCTCTGGGCGATAGCCTGGCGTGCGGCCTCGTTGTTGCTGTAGCGCTCTTCGAAGAATGCCATGCCGCCACCAATCGCGATGTCGATGTCGCTGGCGAGAAGCTGCTCCGAGATTGTGGCATACTCGTGGCGCGCAGGCACGTGGGCGTAGAATGCTCCAGGTGTTGCGTGCTGGAGATATGTCGTAACGACGATGCCCGTGGCCTTGCCCTTAGCTGCGGCTAACTCCATGAGTGACTCAGTGTTAGTGCCATCGGGGAGCTGGCCAAGCATGGTATTGTTTGTCTTATGACCCGAGGCGAGTGCTGTGCCTGAGGCAGCCGAGTCGGTGACGCGGTTGTCGAGCGAGTAGGTCTTCTGCAGTGCCACGTTGTCGGCATAGTCGAAGATGGTGGGCTCGTAATTGTTCTCGAGCTGCATCATCGAGGCCGAGGTTAGACCCATGCCGTCGCCAATGAGGTAGATTATGTTTTTTACCTCCTGTGCCTCTGCCGCAAGTGCTGTTGCGAGAAGCACCGCGAGGGTAGTTATAACTCTCTTCATAGTCGTAGTGTTAAATATGATGTGTTGCAAAATTAACTAAAATATCCTATCTTCGCAAGAAAATTAGCATATTATGGTAGAGGTAAAGATGGCAGAAGATTGGAAGGAGATACTTCGTGAGGAGTTTTCGAAGTCCTATTTCGAGGAGCTTACATCCTTCGTGAGGGGTGAGTATGGCAGTGGGGTAGTCTACCCCGCGGGTCGCAACATATTCCGCGCCTTCGACTGCTGTCCGTTTGATAAAATCAAGGTCGTAATCATTGGTCAGGACCCCTACCATGGTCCAGGTCAGGCCAATGGCCTCTGCTTCTCGGTGGGTGAGGGTGTTCCTTTTCCTCCTTCGTTGCGCAACATCTTGCAGGAGGTGCACGCCGATGTGGGTGCTCCCATACCCTCGTCGGGAGAGTTGGAGCGCTGGGCAGAGCAGGGTGTTCTGTTGCTAAACGCTGTGCTCACGGTGCGCGCTCACGAGGCGGCGTCGCATGCAGGACGCGGCTGGGAGCGCTTTACCGATGCCGTGGTTAAGGCTATCGCCGAGCGTAAGGAGGGCGTTGTCTATATGCTATGGGGTAGCTATGCACAGAAGAAGGGTGCTATAGCCGACCCGTCAAAGAACCTAATCCTTAAGGCGGTGCACCCATCGCCACTATCTGCCTACCGTGGTTTCTTTGGCTGTAAACACTTCTCTGCAGCCAACGACTACCTTACATCTGTAGGTAAGACGCCTATTCGTTGGTAGTCTCCTTCGAACTACGATACTGCTTGGGAGATAGGCCCGTGGCACGCTTGAAGTACTTGCCAAAGAATGATTGGTTGGGGAAGTTGAGCGATGCCGCAATCTGCTGTATTGTCATGTCGGAGGATTGCAGCATGGCGCGCGCCTCTAAGATGACGTGACTATCTATCCACTCGCCCGCTGAGCGACCTGTGTTCTCTTTGACTAACTTAGATAAATATTTAGGCGTGATGCATAGCTTGTCGGCATAGAAGCCTATAAGGCGCTCCTCGCGATAGTGCTCCTGCACAAGCTCCATAAAACGCTCCACGATGCTGTTTTTTATGGGTGTCATGCTGCTCTCAAACTTGCGGAACTTACTTACACCACCATAGTAGAATACGCGAATCAGATTCTCTATAACTTGCAGGCGGAAGGGGTTCTCCTCGTCCGATGCCGCCTTGTGGAGTATGGTGTAGAATATCTGGAGGTGGCGTAGGGCATCTACGGATATGGTGTTTACGGGGTTGTTGAAGAGTGCCATATACTGCTGCTGCCAGCCGGGGAGGTTGAGCATGTCGATGAAGTGCTTCGAGAGCACTATGGTTATGCCGTCGAAGTTGGGGCTGTAGTCTATGCCCTCGACAATCTGTCCGGGCATGAGCGTCACGAGCATCGGGCTCTCAATCTCGTAGTGCTGAAGGTTCACCTTAATGGAGCAGTGGCCCGCAGTACATATGCAGATTGCGGCATGCTTGAGTTTGTAGGGCTCATGTGCGGCGTAGACGGGTATGCGGTTGTTGAAGTTCACAAGGGCGAGGTCGTCGCCAATGACTATGGAGTCTGATGGTATCTGGTCAAGTCCGAGACTATGAAAAAAACGTTTCATTCTAAGTTATAATATTGGGCAGTTGCTGCCGTTTACGACAAGCAAAGTAACGAACTATATTTGATATAGCAAAACATGTTTCTACCTTTGGAGCAATAATGTTGTCCAAAACGTATAAAAATAGGCGATATAGTGGGTTTATGGGCTAAAATATAGGATTTATGGCCCAGAGAGTTGGAAGGGAAAATATTTGCGATTGTTGAAAACTTATTGCCCGATAATTTGCTCGTGTTGCGCAATTTTTTGTATCTTTGGTAAAAATTTGTAGCTATGGCAAAGTTTATAGTAGAGGGCGGTCATCGCCTAAAGGGAGAGATAAGACCGCAAGGTGCCAAGAATGAGGCACTTCAGATTATATGTGCTGCGCTTTTAACAAAGGAGCGCGTGGTATTACACAACGTACCCATCATTGCCGATGTGATGCAGCTCTTGGAGCTTATGTCGCGCATGGGCGTGAAGGTTGAGCGTTTGTCGGACGACGATTTTGCGTTGCAGGCCGACGAGATAAACCTCGACTACTTGCGCTCGGCAGACTACCACAAACGCTGCCGTAAGTTACGCGGCTCGGTGATGATGATTGGTCCACTCTTGACACGCTTTGGCGTGGGCTTCATGCCTAAGCCCGGTGGCGATAAGATTGGTAGAAGGCGCCTCGACACGCACTTCCTCGGCTTCCAGAAGCTCGGTGCAGACTTCAACTTCGATGTCAGCGATGAGTTCTACACCGTTGAGGCAAAGCGCCTTAAGGGTACATATATGCTCTTGGATGAGGCCTCAGTAACGGGTACTGCCAACATCGTTATGGCTGCCGTCTTGGCTGAGGGTCGCACCACCATCTACAATGCGGCGTGTGAGCCCTACTTGCAGCAGTTGTGCAAGATGCTCAACCGCATGGGTGCCAAGATCTCGGGTATTGCATCGAACTTATTGGTTATCGACGGCGTAGAGTCGTTGGGTGGCACGGAGCATACCATGCTTCCTGATATGATTGAGGTGGGTAGCTTCATCGGTATGGCGGCTATGACACGTTCGGAGCTCACCATCAAGAATGTGTCGTACGAGAACCTCGGCATCATACCCCAGCAGTTTGCACGCATGGGCATACGTTTCGAGCAGCGTGGCGACGATATCTTCATTCCCGCCGAGGAGCACTACAGCATCGAGAGTTTCATCGATGGCTCTATCATGACCATTGCCGATGCTCCATGGCCAGGCCTCACGCCCGACTTGTTGTCTATCTTCTTGGTTGTGGCAACGCAGGCTAAGGGCGCTGTGCTCATCCACCAGAAGATGTTCGAGAGCCGCTTGTTCTTTGTCGACAAGCTTATCGATATGGGTGCGCAGATTATCCTGTGTGACCCCCATCGTGCTACGGTCATCGGTCACAACCACGAGCATCCGTTGCGTGCGGCGAACATGACATCGCCCGATATTCGTGCGGGTGTGGCTCTGTTGATTGCCGCTATGAGCGCGGAGGGTACAAGCACCATTCAGAATATTGAGCAGATAGATCGTGGCTATCGCGATATCGACAAGCGCCTCAATGCACTCGGTGCACGTATTACACGATTGGATGAATAATTTTTAATTAGTAATGACGTAGACTATGTCGTTCTCGACATAGTGAAGAATCTCTCAAGGATGACATAGTGGGGTCATTATAAATAAGATAGAGAAAGTATAGCAATGTTTTTAGAGAATAATAAGCATAAGGGATGGATTGAGGTTATCTGTGGCTCGATGTTCTCGGGTAAGACCGAGGAACTTATACGCCGTATGAAGCGTGCGCAGTTCGCAAACCTCAAGGTTGAGATATTTAAGCCATCTATCGATGTGCGCTACTCGGAGGAGGAGGTGGTGTCGCACGACGCTAACGCCATACAGTCTACTCCCGTGGAGTCGGCACAGAATATCCTGCTCATGACATCGGATGTAGATGTTGTGGGCATTGACGAGGCGCAGTTCTTCGATGATGGTATCGTAGATGTATGTCGCCAGTTGGCTAATAGTGGTGTCCGCGTCATCGTTGCAGGTCTCGACATGGACTATAAGGGTGTTCCCTTTGGCCCTATGCCCGCGCTTATGGCTACGGCGGAGTATGTGACGAAGGTGCACGCCATCTGTGTGCGCTGTGGCGACTTGGCACACCACTCTCACCGCCTCACGGCAGATGATAAACAGGTGGTGCTCGGCGCGCAGGATACATACCAGCCCATCTGTCGCCATTGCTTCAACGAGTTAACTAATAAGTAGTTATATGCTAAAGAATGTAGAGAAGTGTGTTGAGGTTCTCCGTGCTGGAGGCCTCATCCTCTATCCCACCGACACGGTGTGGGGTATCGGTTGCGACGCCACAAACGAGGAGGCTGTGGCTAAGGTCTACGCCTTGAAGCAGAGTCAGGAGAAGACCTCGATGTTGTGCCTCATGCGTGATGCCGATATGATTGTGCGCTATGTGAACAAGGCTCCAGGCATCGCCTTCGAGGTTATGGAACTATCGGATAAGCCCCTTACGGCTATCTTGCCCGGTGCTGTGGGTGTGGCTAAGAACCTCATCCCCGAGGCTGAGACCCTCGGCGTGCGCATCCCTCAGCATGAGTTCTGCCAGGCCTTGTTGCGTAAGTTTGGCAAGCCCATCGTCTCTACCTCGGCAAATATATCGGGTGAGCCCACAGCGAAGCGTTTGAAGGATGTCGACGAGGTTATAATCAAGGGCGTAGACTATGTTGTACACCCCCGCTTGGAGGGTAAGCCCACGCTTAAGCCCAGCGCTATCATCGCCTTTGGCGAGGGAGGCGAAGTGGAGATTATTAGAAGCTAACGACTATGGCAGAGATACTTATAACCCCCATTCAGAAGCGTTTCTCGGATGTAGATTCGTTTATGCACGTCAACAATATCTGGCAGCAGAGCTACTTCGATATGGGTAAGACGGAGTTCTACACCAAGGTGCTCGGTGTTACGGGCGTATTCGATAAGTTGCGCATCATAACAGCATCTACGCACACCGACTACTTCGGTCAGGTGCGCCTGACTGACGATATCGTGGTTACTACAGATGTGTCGCGTCTGGGCAATAAGAGCATGACCCTGCACCAGTGCATTAAGTGTGGCGAAAAGGTGCTCACGGAGAGCTCATCGGTTATGGTGGCCTTCGACTTCGAGACCCAGGAGACGGTGCAGATACCCGATGTGTGGCGAGAGAAGCTTATGCGCTACTTAAAGGAGTAGTGTAAAAAGTGAGAAAGAGAGTTTAGAAAGATTAGGGAGTTTAGTGCGCAACATACTTCGCCACTTAAGCTCCCTAAATTTTTTAAACTCCCTAAACTCTTTAAGTTCCCTAAACTCACATTTTTACAAACTTAAAAGGACAGTCCCAATGGAACTGTCCTTTTAAGTTTAGTGTGCTAACTGTAGATTAGATCTCGGGCATAGGCTCGCCATCGAGGTCGATAACGATTGATACGTGACCCATCTCAGTGTAACCGAGTGCAAGGAGAGTGCGGCCATCTGCTGAAGCACCAATAACTACGTATGAGTTCTCCTCAACATTGAGGTAGTCGTACAAGTTTACTTCGTGCTTCATAAGCAACCATTCTACGATAGGTGTCTGAGTCTCTGGATCGTCGACGTGGCTTACGTATGCTGTCTCGTAGCCAAGAGGTACATTGTTAAGGAATACAACGCCGTCGTTTGTCATTGCTGATACTGAGCCGATGCCAAGGAATGTGGTGAGCTGCTTAGTCTCAAGGTCGTAGCATGCGGGCTGCTGAACATCTGTAGAGCCGTCGGGGTATGTCTTAGCTACGCTATAGATATACTTGCCGTTGGGTGTCATACGAGTCTGAGTGTCACCGAATGTGAGTGTGGGAACGTAGTTAGAGTCGTACTCGAATACGGGGTATGTGAAGTCAGCATACTCATCCTCCCATACAACAGCCATCATAGCGTCAGACTGCTCAACGCCAACGATGTTGCGATCGGGGCCTACGCCATAGGTTGATACGCCATGGATGGGGTAGATGTTATCGCCGCACTCCAAAACTGTGATACGATCCTTCAAAATGTCGTATGCGAAGGGTACGATGTAGCCGTAGATGCCACTATAGTATGAGCTCTCATCGAACTCCCACCACCAGCCTACCATGTACTCGCCGTCAGGTGTTGTTGCTGTAAGTGAGCTCATGTTAGATTTAGTGAGATCGCTGAGGTCGAGCTTAACGATCTGGCCGTCAATGTAGATTGCAGCCTCACCATTCTGGCTATCCTCGTATGTAGCACCTACGATAATGCCGTTGTCTGCAACATCCAAGCAATCGAAGTTCTCGACAAGTGTAAGCTCGTCGGTGTCGAGGTCGATGACCATACCCTGGCGGTCGAAGCAACCTACAACCCAGCGGCCGTTGTCAGAGATAGCAGTCGCTGTAGAGCCGTTCTGTGGAATCCACTCGCGGTATGCGGGTACCTTGCGTGCTGCGATAGTAACCTTCTGTGATACAACTGCAGAGCTCTTGTCGCCACTGCCGATAGCCTGAAGGTTTACGGTGTACTCAGTGTCCCACTTAAGATCGTCGAAACGGTGTACGAGCTTGTCGGTCTTGATGTGCTCGTCATTGTTGAGCCAAAGCTCGTAGTAGGCAGCGCCATCTACACTTGTCCAGCTTACTGTGATAGAGTTCTCGTTAGCGTTAGCGCTGAACTCGGGTGTTGCAAGGCCATTGCCGCCCTGCTGCTTTGGAGTCTCCGAAGTGCTACATGCCATCGCTACGATAGCAAGTGTTGCAACTACGAAGCCTTTGAAAAGATTTCTCATAAGTTATAAATGTTTTAATGTGTCCGTTTTCGTGTCGCTATATCGGTGCAAAGTTACACAAATATTTTAATGTTGCAACTATGGCGCTCTTTTTTCGCTGAATATCAATGGGTAGGATATTCGCATGCGTTGTTCTATATGTCGCGTTTGGCATGCTGTTCGTCGCTCGAAATGTGCAATTCGGGTCTAAAAATGTGCCGTCGGGTAAATTTTGGGGGTCGTGTGGCACATCTCTGGTTTTTTTATGCTAACTTTGCAGGGTCATATGTGCGCGTGCGTAAGCGTCGCGCCTATTTTTGAGATTGGACAATTATTATAACACATAAAACACAAACACAATGAAAAGACTCTACACTATCGTGATGCTGCTCTTTGCAGCCATCGTAATGGTAGGTTGTGGCACAGAGGAGAACCGCTTGATTTTGCCTCCAAACAACAACCCTCCGCAGCCCTCAAACCCCTCTACACCTTCGGAGTATCCCCTTATCTCTACAGATCCAGCCTTCGTAACTGAGGCTATGACTGAGGATATCACCGTGATTCTTAACACTGCAGGCACTGCAGCTGATGGCTTCACTGGTGAGTTGTATGCTCACGCTGGTGTGCTTACCGAGAATAGTACATCGAATGGCGACTGGAAGTATGTGCTTTCAGATTGGGGTCAGAACATCCCCGAGTGTAAGCTCGAGAGCAAGGGTGATAACATCTGGCACTATACCATCAAGGGTGGTGTTCACGCTTGGTATGGTGTGCCCGATAGCGAGAAGGTGACACACCTCGCCTTCGTATTCCGCTCTGCAGACTGCTCTATCGAGGTTAAGGACAACGGCGCCGACATCTTCGTTGAGTTGGCTACCGAGGGCCTCTCTGTAAAGATTATCTCTCCTGCACATGGCGCTATCCTCCAGGTAGGCCAGGAGTACACCGTGCAGGTACAGCAGCAGGCAGCAACAAGCGTTAAGCTCTTCAAAAATGATACTCCCGTAGCGGAGACTGGCGGCGCAACACTCTCATACACTTATGCTCCTACCGAGCCTGAGGATGTAGTATTCAAGGCTGTGGCTACTGACGGCACTAACACCGTTGAGGAGAGCGTTAAGGTTGCTGTATTGGGTGAGACTGAGAACGCTATACGCCCTGCAGATGCTAAGAATGGTGTGACCGTAAATGGCAACGAGGCTACATTCGTACTCTTCGCGCCTGGCAAGCAGTCGGTAGTATTGCTTGGTGACTTCAACGACTATGCTCCCAGCAACGAGTCTATGATGAAGCGCGATGGCGACTACTTCTGGATTACAATATCGGGCCTCGAGGAGGGTGTTGAGTATGGCTACCAGTACCTCGTAGATGGCACAATCAAGATTGGTGACCCCTACGCAACCAAGATCCTCGATCCATGGAACGATAAGTGGATTAGCGCTTCGGTATACCCCAACCTTAAGGCATACCCCGCAGAGTATACATCAGACATCGTGTCAGTATTCGAGCTCAATCCCGCAGAGTATAACTGGACTGCTACATCATACGAGCGTCCTGCAGAGAACTCATTGGCTATCTACGAGCTCTTGATTCGTGACTTTACTGAGGAGGGCTCTATCAACGCCGTAACTGCTAAGCTCGACTACCTCGAGACATTGGGCGTTAACGCTATCGAGCTCATGCCTATCCAGGAGTTCGACGGCAACGACTCATGGGGTTATAATCCTTGCTTCTTCTTCGCTGCCGACAAGGCATATGGCACTGAGGAGGCATACAAGACCTTCATCGACGAGTGCCACAAGCGTGGTATCGCCGTTATCCTCGACGTGGTATTCAACCACGCTACAGGTCAGCACCCCTACGCTAAGATGTGGTGGGATGGCGGTGCTAACAAGACTACGTCGAACAACCCATTCTTCAACGTTGACGCGCCTCACAACTGGAGCGTATTCCACGACTTCAACCACACTTACCAGTACACAGTAGAGTATATCGACGACGTATTGGAGTACTGGATGGAGGAGTACAACGTCGATGGCTTCCGCTTCGACCTCACTAAGGGCTTTGTGCAGAACCCAGGTAACTACGATGCAAGTGGCTACTCAGCACAGCGTATCGGCATTTTGAAGCACTACGCCGAGACTATCCGCGCCGTAGATGAGGATGCTTACATCATCTTTGAGCACTTCTGCGACCAGAGCGAGGAGACAGAGCTCTACAACTCTGTAGGCGCACTCTGCTGGAACAACAACCAGCGCGGAGGCTACAAGGAGTCTGTCCTCGGCTTCACAGGTGGCGGCAAGAGCAACTTCTCTGACTTCAAGAAGGGCCGCATCAACAACATCGAGACTCACGATGAGGAGCGTATCGCATACGATGCTATCAAGTACGCACAGTCATGGGCTAAGCCTTGGGATGTGCTTACAAAGCGTCTCCAGGCTGTTTATGCCTTCCACTTCCTCACTCCATATCCAAAGATGATGTGGCAGTTTGGTGAGCTCGGCTACGACGTATCTATCGAGGAGAATGGCCGTACTGGTCGCAAGCCCGTACGTTGGAACTACTTCGAGGATGCTAACCGCAAGGCTCTCTACGACGCAATGTCTAAGTATGTGTCATGGCGTACAGATCATGAGGAGTACTATGGTCAGGATAATCTCAGCGTACACACTTGGAATGTTAACGACTCACACATGAGCGGTAAGACCCTCGTAATGGATAAGGTTATCGTTGTTGCTAACTTCACAAACGCACAGGCGTCGACAACAATTAACAACCCCAACCCTGGCGAGTGGACCAACCTCATGACTGGTGAGAAGGTTCAGGTGAATGGTTCACACACCTTCACTTTGGGTGGTAGCGACTACATCGTATTGGTACGAGAGTAGCCTCTCCTAATATACTTATGGGGTTGCCGCGTGTGCGGTAGCCCCATATTTAACCCAAATAGTGTATGAAACGTACTATTATTGACATGTTTGAGGAGTCGGTTGCCAAGTATGGCGATAAGGACCTCCTCTTAGAGAAGCATAACGGCAAGTTCGAGCCCACGTCGTACAATAAGACTAAGGTTGAGGCGCTAAAGACGGGTGCTGGCCTTACTGCTATTGGCGTCAAGCCTGGCGATAGGGTATCTATCCTTGCTGAGGGCTGCAACAACTGGATCATCACGGAGCTTGGTCTTCTCTATGCGGGTGCTGTGAGCGTGCCCCTATCAATCAAGCTCGAGGAGGCTAACGACCTCTTGTTTCGCTTGCGCCATGCCGATGTGAAGGTGCTCTTCGTGTCGAAGTATCAGTTGCCCAAGGTGGCGAAGATTGTCGACCAGCTTCCCGACCTTGAGCATATCATCGTGTGGGGTGATGTAGATAGCGATTTGGCCATTGTGGAGAGCCTCGAGTCACTTAAGACCTGCGGTGAGCAGTACCTCAAGGAGCACGAGGAGGAGTTTTTGGCTATCGGCCGCTCGCTCAAGAACGACGACTACGCCACTATCACCTACACTTCGGGTACCACGGCAGACCCCAAGGGTGTGGTGCTCACACACCGCAACTATACGGCCAACGTCGAGCAGGCATTGTCGGTGGTATATGTGCCCTCGCACTGGCGCACGCTTATCATCCTACCCCTCGACCACTGCTTCGCACACGTCGTAGGCTTCTACCTCATCATCGCATCGGGTGCTGCGGTGGCAACCACAGAGGTGGGACGTACGCCCATGGAGACGCTTAAGAATATACCTATTAATATAAAGGAGGTGCGCCCACACTTCTTGCTCTCGGTGCCTGCGTTGGCTAAGAACTTCCGCAAGAATATCGAGACCTCTATCCGCAAGAAGGGTAAGACCACAGAGCGCCTCTTTAGCTTTGCGCTCAAGACATCGTATGCCTACCAGGCTGACGGCTACCGCAAGGGTTGCGGCCTGCGCTGGATGCTTAAGCCCCTCGTAGCGCTCTTCGACAAGATGCTCTACTCTAAGGTGCGCGAGGCATTTGGTGGTGAGTTGCAGTTCTTCATCGGTGGTGGTGCGCTCTTAGATAGCGAGCTTCAGCGCTTCTTCTACGCCATTGGTGTGCCCATGTTCCAGGGCTATGGTCTCTCGGAGGCTACACCCGTTATCTCGTCAAACGCACCTACGAAGCGTAACCATCGCTTTGGCTCGTCGGGTCGCCTTGTGCAGCCCCTCGAGATTAAGATTCTCGACGACGAGGGTCGTGAGTTGCCCGTAGGCCAGAAGGGTGAGATTGTTATCAAGGGTGAGAACGTGATGGCGGGATATTGGAAGAACCCCGAGTCTACGGCCGACACCGTGCGCGACGGATGGTTGCATACGGGCGATATGGGCTACATGTCGAAGGACGACTTCCTCTACGTCTTGGGTCGCTTCAAGAGTCTGCTCATCTCGAGCGATGGCGAGAAGTATAGCCCAGAGGGTATGGAGGAGGCGATTGTCGATAAGTCGCCATATATCGACCAAATTATCGTCTACAACAACCAAAATCCATATACCATTGCTCTTGCCGTGCCCTCGAAGGATAACCTTAGCCGTCTGCTCAACGAGCGCGGCATTGAGGGTGAGGCGCGATACACGGAGGCTGCGAAGATTGTAGCTGCGGAGGTGGCTAAGTACCGCACAGGTGGTGCCTATGCCAATGAGTTCCCCGATCGCTGGGTACCTGCCGTGGTGGCTATCGCCGATGAGGCCTTCACCGAGCAGAATGGCCTTGTGAATAGCACCATGAAGATTGTGCGCAACAAGGTGGAGAAGCACTTTGCTGAGGCTATTGCCCACGCCTACACGCCCGAGGGTAAGGCCATAGAGAACCCGCGTAACATAAGCGCAATGAAGAAGATACTCGGATAGTATCGCAACACTAAAGTAATAGCCAGAATGGGATCCCATTCTGGCTATTCTTCTATCTGCAATGTTATGCTATGAGTCACTACTTACGATGGTCGTAGTAGTAGGGTGCGCAGTGCCAGCCGTTGGCCTCGTAGAACTTGCGCATAAGCTCCATCTTCGCGCGGATGGTAGCATCGTCGCGGCGGTCGTGTGACCACTGCACTTCGCACATAGCACCGAGGCGGGGCAGAAGCATAACCTCGATAGTTGCCATGTCCTTGATGTATTCTGTCCACATATTGAGCTGAACACCAATGATATGGGGGCGTGCAGCATCGCTCATGCCCTCGTATACATCCCATGCGTATATCTTCTCGAAGGGTACATGGCCACCGATATGGAGACCCTCACCCTCGCGGCTCTCTGTCTGGTAGAAGTTGAGGTAGCAGAGGCTCATAGGTGTCATAACGACGTCGTTGCCACGCTCCGCAGCGTAGATACCGCCCGAAAGGCCACGCCATGACATCACGGTGGCTGTAGGTGTCACGCCACCATCGAGAATCTCATCCCAGCCAATCATGCGGCGACCCTTGCTATTGAGGTAGCGCTCGATGCGTGCCACGAGGTAGCCCTGAAGCTCCTCCTCCGACTCAAGGCCCTGAGCCTTAATCATCGCCTGGCAGTGCTCACACTCTGCCCAGCGCTCCTTGGGGCACTCGTCGCCACCGATGTGGATAAGCTCCGAGGGGAAGAGCTCGATAACCTCGTCGAGAACTCTCTCCAAGAACTCATATGAGGTCTCCTTACCTGCGCAGAGCACCTCGGGTGTTACACCCCACGTTGTCCATACGTCTACCTCCTGCTCGTTGCAACCCAACCATGGAAGGGCATGGAGTGCTGCCTGCGAGTGACCAGGCATCTCGATCTCGGGGATAACCTCGATGTAGCGCTCAGCGGCATATGCCACAACCTCGCGAATCTCATCCTGAGTGTAGTAGCCACCATAGGGTGTGCCATCCCACTCTACGGGGTTTAGACCATGGCCAATGAGCGTCTCCTTACGCTGAGAACCCTTCTCCGTAAGTTCGGGGTATGCCTTAATCTCTATGCGCCAGCCCTGGTCGTCGGTGAGGTGCCAGTGTAGGCGGTTGAGCTTGTGCGCTGCGATGATGTCGATGTAGCGCTTCACATCCTCCACAGAGTAGAAGTGTCGCGATACGTCGAGGTGTGCGCCGCGATATGCGAACGTAGGCTCGTCGGCAATAAAGCCGTAGGGCACCTTGCCGTCGTTGGTGACGATAATCTGGCGGAGTGTCTGCAAGCCGTAGTAGATGCCGGCCTCAGTGCCGCCAATGATGATGATACCCTCCTCGTTAATGGTCATCTCGTAGCCCTCGGCAGGCACAAACTGGTCGATGCGCACTTTGATGCCCTTACCGCGCTTTGCGGTGTGCATAGGCTTCTTAAGACCGAAGTATGGCATCATATCCTGGGCAAAGCGCTCTGCGGGGTTCCATGCCTCGTCGTTTACTACGATGCGTGTCTTAGCGGTTACGATGTAGTCACCCTCCGCCTCTATATCCATATAGGCGGGTTCGGGCACGATGCTGTAGTTGCGTGCCTCGGCGGGAAGTGCAAACGTGATGATGGCAGCCATAGCCACGGCGATGCCCATAACAAATCTTCTCATATAGTTTTAAGTTTAAATGTTTTCAACCAAGCAAAGGTAGCAATAAATTTAAAATTATCCAAACCGCATATTATGGCATCTTTCAAATGAAGGATATAATACACTTATCGCCATTTACAAAAAAAAAGGCTGCCAAACGTAATGTTGAGCAGCCTAACCGTGTCCATTGAATAACCTACTTGTTACGAAATAGTAGCATTAAATATGTATGTCAAAATATTCCTCGGATGATATTGCAAGTACACCATACGATGAATGAGATATTTGCACAGCGCACATATACGATCCTGGATATGGGAACACTCCATAAGGGATATATAAGACACAATCATCCCAATATGCATCGTCATATTTAATTCTTACATTAGTTCCCACGCTCAATTGTCCATTTGAAGACTTAAATTGTGCTGGGACGGCGTAAGGAGCTCTGACACCATTGCCATTTGCGTCAAAGAAGTATGTCGCCATATTCACTGTTTTACCCTGCATGCCCTCAACAGAACATTCAAAGTGAATGGCTAAGCAATTATATCCAGAATAGTAAACATTATGCTCAAGCCATATATCACTAATTTCTGCCGACTGCGCATTAGCTGTTATATTTAAACCAATAACAGCAATTAGAATTAGAAAAAACTTTTTCATAGAAGCCACTTGTTTTCTTGATAATAGAGATTACTTCTTTTTTTTCGACGCTGCATCCCATATTAAGCCACCAACACCGCCACTTATTACTATAAGAATAATTAGCGGCCAAAGCATATCGCTCAATTCGTAGAATAAATCCATATTTATATACTATACAATAAATTATTTACTCTTTATGGGTGATGCTGATTAATGCCCATATGAACTTTAGTCAGCCTCCACTAAAAATTAAAATAAGAATGTTGACACTATACCTGCAACAAAACCAGCACCTGCTGCACCCAAGTACACACCTGCGTCCTCATCCTTATTTTTATTTGCAAAATATGCGATAACACCAACAATGGGAAATAAAAACGAGAGAATTGTTAAAAAAGTTTTCATAATGATTGATTTTAAGGTCGTAAAAAGTTAATCTTATCAGCTATTAATTGTTGTATAGATAATCTAACGTACATGGGGATTATTGTTCACAATTGCAACTAATATCTACAAAAATGTGAAAAGTAATATAATAAGGTCAATTACAGCAATAATTCCAAAAACACCTTTAAAAGTATCTACAAATTTGTAATTGCTAATTGCGCTTACAAGTACCGCAATAATTGCAGATAGTATTACTGCACAAATTGCTTCAACAAATATCATTGACCAAAATCCAGAGGGATCCCCAGACCTTCCTGCCATAGCACTTAAGCCTGCAAAAATATTCCACATATTCTTATAAAAATTTCTATTTACCCTACGTAGATAGGAGTTTGTTATACAATAATTGCAGTCCTTGGAATACGTACACACAAAAAAAGCGCGGGACTATTAGTTATATTCCCGCTCAGAGGTGTTTGGCGTAACCCGACAGAATAATATAACAAAAAGCCCGCGCCATACGGCACGAGCATTTCAACTATTATTCCTTCTGTCTATTAGTCGCCAAACTTTCTGAGCAGCAGAATAAAGCTAAAACGCTTTTCAAAATATGTCTAAGATGTGTGTATCAAACTATACACTATGTTTCATAGGCAATGTATCTATTTTTATTACTAACTTAACTATAAATAATATCGTGGATTTTTAACTCCTCGAGTTGTTAACGCAAAGATAGTAAAATTATCTCAAAAAATCAAGTTTGCAATACATATATCATTAATAAACTATAATAAAACTATGCTTTCCTATAATTAAAAGATTCACACTTTAGCACGATTGTTGGAGTCAAGCGCGTTGTGATAAAACATTAAAACTATGAGAAACGACTATTCAGAACGTTCAGAGCGACTGGTAAGCTACTGGTGGCTCTCGCTTATCGCAGGTGTGGTGCTCATCGCCATAGGCTTTTTCGTGATTGCAAACCCCGCAGCGAGCTACCTCTCCTTTGCTGTGTGGTTTGGTGTGGCGGTCATGTTTTCGGGAATACTCACCCTCGTGCAGAGCCTATCGTCGAATAACCGCTACGTGAGGCGAGGGTGGCTGATATTGGCATCTATTGTCGATATTATAATAGGTATAATATTAGTGTTCAACGCCATATTCTCGGCCTTTATCATGCCCATATTACTTGGTGCGTGGCTATTATATCGCGGTGTGGCGACGCTGATGCAGGGCATAGACCTCAAGTCGCATAGCGTGCGTGGCAGTGGCTGGATGATATTCTACTCCGCCATAGTCATCATCGTGGGCCTTGCAGTGCTATGGATGCCTGGTACGCTTGGTGTCGAGGCCGTAATACTCTTCGTTGCCATAGCCTTTGTGTCGTACGGCATGTCGATGATAACGCTCGGCTTCCGCCTTTTGGATGTGCATCGTGCGGCAAAACGCGTAGGTGCCCAAGAGTAGCACACCATATATTTATATAGGGGTGTTTCAGAATTGAGAATTTTCGCTATCTTTGCACCCGCATATACGCCTTGTCGCTGCCACCTTAGGGTGGGGGAGGAAAGTCCGAGCAACGTAGAGCGCCGCGCAAGTTAACGGCTTGATACTCGTGAGAGTATAGTAGTGTAGAAGAAAATAACCGCCACCTTCGGGTGGTAAGGGTGAGAAGGTGGGGTAAGAGCCCACCGCGAGGGTAGCAATACTCCTCGGCTGTGCACCTCGTGGGTTGCAAGACCATGTATACCGACAATTAAGGGCTGCTCGTCCAATGTCGGGGGGTAGGTTGCTAGAGACGGCGAGTGATCGCCGTAGTAGATAAATGACAAGGGATCAACTATTGGGCTTAGGATGGCGGGTAACTGCCATCGAGGTTCGAGACGTTGGTTACAGAACTCGGCTTATAGTGTATGCTGTAAAACAAGTCCCGCTTAACGCAAGTTAGGCGGGACTTATTCAATTAGTAATGATGTTGCACATCACCGTTTTACTCTGTTTTTGATTTAGGCAATATTAGGTTGAGTAATACGCCCACTACGGCTGAGAGACCGATGCCACCGAAGTTGAAGGTGCCAACGCTGAACTCCGCGCCACCGATGCCGAGGATTAGGATGATAGAGACGATAACCAAATTGCGTGTGTTGCCGAGGTCCACTCTATTCTTCACAAGGCTATTTACGCCCACGGCGGCGATAGTGCCAAAGAGTAGCAACATGATGCCGCCCAACACCGCCTCGGGGATGGTCTTCAAGAGTGCGCTCATCTTGCCAATCACCGAGAAGAGTATGCCAAATATCGCCGCGATGCGGATGACACCGGGGTCGGCAATCTTCGTAAGCGAGATAGCGCCAGTAACTTCAGAGTATGTAGTCACGGGAGGGCCACCGATAAACGATGCTGCCACACATGCCAAGCCGTCGCCGAGCATCGTGCGGTGCAAGCCTGGATCCTTGACGAAGTCCTTTCCCGTAACCTCATTTATGGCGTAGACGTCGCCAATATGCTCGATAACTGGGGCTATAGCCACGGGAATCATGAAGATGATAGCCTCCCAGCATAATTCGGGGCGCACGAAGTTGGGAAGTGCAAACCACGCAGCATCCTTAATGGGCTCGAAGTTAACAAGGTCTGCAATAACAAGGTCGTCGAATACTACCGCAGTGAGGTAACCCACGACGATACCCGCGAAGATGGGGATAAGGCGCAAGAGACCCTTACCAAACATAGATATGAGGATGGTTGTGGTGAGTGCCACAAGTGCCAACGCCCAGTTCGATGAGGCCATCTGCACACCCGTGCCCGCAAGCGAGAGTCCGATAAGCATGATCACGGGGCCCACAACAACGGGAGGGAAGAGGCGCGAGATGAAGCCCACGCCGCGCATGCGCACCAAGAGGCTCATAATGCCGTAGACTGCGCCCACAGCAACAAGTCCCGATAGCGTGCCTGGGAGGCCGAAGAGCTCCGTAGCCTTAACGATAGGGGCGATGAAGGCGAAGCTACTGCCGAGGAAGATGGGCACCTTACCCTTAGTTACGAGGTGAAAGATGAGTGTGCCTATGCCGGCTGTGAAGAGCGCGACAGATGGGTCCAAGCCCACGAGTAGAGGCACCAAGACCGTTGCACCGAAGGCAACAAAGAGAAACTGCGCACCCACGACAGTTCTTTGTACTGGTCCAAGTTTGGTATTAGTATCCATAGAAGAATGTATGTTATCTAACTGCAAAAATAACAAATATTAGCATAAAAGAGGTCTCTTTTCGCAAAAATATTGCTATATTTGCAGATAGAATGTAAAACTCATCAGTATGGCACTACACATTATAGACCATCCATTGGTACAGCATAAGCTCAGCCTTATGCGTAATAAGGAGACATCGACAAACAAATTCCGTGACCTACTTAAGGAGATTGCAATGTTCATGGGCTACGAGGTTACGCGAGACTTCCCCCTCACCCACGAGGAGATAGAGACGCCCTTGCAGAAGATGAACGCTCCCACAATCTCGGGTAAGAAGGTAGTCATCGCACCTATCCTTCGCGCAGGCCTCGGCATGGTAGATGGCCTCTTGGCGCTTATCCCCTCGGCACGTGTTGGCCACATCGGCATGTATCGCGACGAGGTTACCTGCCAGCCCGTATTCTACTACTACAAGATGCCTGAGAATAAGGATCGTATGGTGATTGTCACCGACCCCATGCTCGCAACGGGTGGTAGTGCCTGCGACGCTATAAAGCGCTTGAAGGATGATGGCTACACGCAGATTCGTCTAATGTGTTTGGTTGCCTCACCCCAGGGCGTGGCAGCGGTGGAGAAGCAGCATCCCGATGTAGACATCTACCTCGCGGCACTCGACGAGGGCCTCAACGAGAAGAACTACATCTTGCCAGGCTTGGGCGATGCTGGTGATAGAATCTTCGGCACACGATAAGGAGTAATCAGTAATTAGTTACGGGCGTTGACTTTGGTCAGCGCCCTACTTTTTTAATGTGCTTGCGTAAAAGAGACTACCCAGGGATAGTACATGAAAGTACAGCCCTGGGTAGTCTATTTGGGGATGTGCCGCATATTGCGGCTTTTCACAATAAATTACTTCTTCTGTGCAGCAAGAACCTCGATAACAGCTGCCGCGTTAGCTACGTTGTTACCCGCTGTAACCTTCTGCATAGCTGCGATAGCCGCGTCAAACTGACCCATCTCGTTGTATGCCACGCCAAGCAAGTAGTTGATGTCGCTGCGACCCTCGTCAGTTGTCTGAGCCTCGAGTGCTACTGCAGAGTACTCTACCATCTTGCCGAAGTCCTTCTTACCATAGTATGCCTGCATAGTGATCTTAGCAGCCAAAGCAGCGTCCTCGAGCTCAGCAGCCATAGCGATGATGCCGTCGTAGTCGTTAGCCATCTGGAGCTTAGCAACCTCGTTGTTAGTGTACATATCCATCTTTGACTGAGCCTCAGCGATAGCATCTGCGAACTTATCAGCATTCATGCCAGCGATCTTAGTGCAGATCTTCATACCCTCCTGGTACATGTCGCTACGGAAGTAGCTCTCAGCGAGGTTGAGTGCCATCTCTGTGTTGCGAGGGTCAGCAGCGTAACCCTTAGAGAACACCTCGATAGAGGTTGTATAGTCGCCTGAGTTGAACGCATCAGCACCCTGCACCTGGTACACCTGGCCAATCATAGACTTGTTCTTGTTCATAGCTGCAGCATCCTCGTAGAGCTCTGCGCAGTTAGCAGCATTTGTGAAGTGCTCGATAGCTGCCTCATACTCCTTAGCGTTAACTGCTGCAACGCCCATCTTGTTGTAGCATGTTACGATGAACTTCTTAGAACCCTGGATAGCCTTGAGCTGGTTTGCATCTGGCTCGTCGATATCCCAGCCAGCCTCTACAACTGCCTCGAACTGTGAGATAGCAGTAGCGTAGTCACCAGCCTTTGCGTTAGCTGTAGCCTGCTGGAATGTCGCAACTACATCTGTCTGAGCAAAAAGTGCTGTTGCACCCATGAGGGCAACAACTGTCATGATAAGTTTTTTCATAGTTAGTATAAATTTATTGTTATTTTGTTTCTATGCTTTTGTTGTGCTATGCGGTTTTAAGGCGAAAGCAACCACAAAGTTACTACTTTTTTGAGAAATGCAAAGGTTTTGTGGTCACTTATTTGCGCAAATCGCTAAAAAATCGCTTCATAAGTGCCTCGCACTCCTCCTGTAGCACGCCCACGGTGACCTTGGTCTTAGGGTGCATGATGCGCTCGGAGTAGGTCGAGTAGCCACGCTTAGCATCGGGTGCACCATATACCACGCGTCCCATCTGGCTCCAGGCTATTGCGCCACCACACATCACACAGGGCTCAACCGTAACATAGAGCGTACACTCGCTCAAGTACTTGCCTCCGAGTGTGGACATCGCCGCAGTAATGGCCTGCATCTCAGCATGTGCCGTAGCATCCATTAGCGTCTCTACGAGGTTGTGGCCACGACCGATGACTCTGCCTCCTGCTACTACCACTGCGCCAATGGGTACCTCACGTTTTGCCAACGCGCGCTCCGCCTCGTTTAGTGCCATGAGCATAAATTTTTCATCCTCAGAGTGTGTTTTATTGATATTTTCGGCCATAATGTTGTGGTGTTGCTGAAAAAATTATTACCTTTGTGGGTTACAAAGATACAACAAAAAGAGTAATACACGAAATCAAACAATATTTACTATGTACAGAACGCATAATTGCGGTGAACTCCGCATTGAGAATGTGGGTCAGGAGGTGACGCTATCGGGTTGGGTGCAGAAGGTGCGCAACCTCGGGGCTATGGCCTTCATCGACCTTCGCGACCGTTATGGTATCACGCAGATTACCGTCGAGGAGCACTCTTCAGAGGCTGTTAAGGCTGTTGCTGCGGAGGTGGGTCGTGAGTATGTTTTGCAGGTGACAGGTAAGGTCATCGAGCGCTCATCGAAGAACTCAAAAATCGCTACTGGCGACATCGAGATCTCGGCTACTGAGCTCAAGATCCTCAACCGCGCCGTGACACCTCCCTTCACCATTGAGGAGGAGAGTGATGGTGGCGACGATCTCCGTATGAAGTATCGCTACCTCGACCTTCGTCGTCCTCCCTTGCAGCGTGCGATGATTCTTCGTCACCGCATGGCGCAGGCCGTGCGCCAGTTCCTCGATAAGGAGGGATTCCTCGAGATTGAGACTCCATACCTTATTAAGTCTACGCCTGAGGGTGCTCGTGACTTTATCGTTCCCTCACGTATGAACCCCAACCAGTTCTATGCCCTTCCACAGTCGCCTCAGACACTCAAGCAGTTGCTTATGGTTGCGGGCTACGATCGCTACTTCCAGATTGTGCGCTGCTTCCGCGATGAGGACTTGCGTGCTGACCGCCAGCCCGAGTTTACTCAGATCGACTGCGAGATGTCGTTCGTAGAGCAGGAGGACGTACTCGAGATCTTCGAGCGTTGGGCACGCTACATGTTCAAGGAGGTTATGGACGTGGAGTTTGCTGAGCCCTTCCGCCGTATGCCCTGGATTGAGGCTATGGAGAAGTATGGTTCGGATAAGCCCGACTTGCGCTTCGGCATGACATTTAGCGACATCACAGATCTCGCACATGGCCACGACTTTGTAGTGTTTGACTCTGCAGAGTATGTTGTGGGCTTCGCGGCTGAGGGTTGCGCATCATACACACGTAAGCAGATTGACGAGCTTACGGAGTTTGTTAAGCGTCCTCAGGTAGGAGCTAAGGGTCTCGTATGGATTCGCGTAGATGCTGAGGGTGGCGTTAAGTCTTCTATCGACAAGTTCTTCACCCCCGAGGAGGTTAAGGCTATCTCTGAGCGCACAGGCGCTAAGGCTGGCGACATGGTCTTCATTCTCTGTGGTGAGAAGTTTAAGACCCTCACACAGCTCTGCACATTGCGTCTTGAGGTTGCTGAGCGTCTTGGCTTGCGCGATCCTAAGAAGTTCGCACCCCTCTGGGTTGTCGACTTCCCCATGTTCGAGTGGGATGAGGAGACACAGCGCTTCTACGCTATGCACCACCCATTTACATCTCCCAAGCCCGAGGATGCAAAGTACTTCGACTCTGGCGAGTTGGGCAAGATGCGTGCTAATGCCTATGACTTTGTATGTAACGGCACCGAGATCGGAGGTGGCTCTATCCGTATCCACGACGCTGAGCTCCAGGCTAAGGTATTCGATGCCCTTGGCTTTACGCCCGAGGCAGCAGAGGAGCAGTTCGGCTTCTTGATGAATGCCTTTAAGTATGGTGCACCTCCTCATGGTGGTTTGGCATTCGGTTTCGACCGCTTGTGCTCATTGTTCGGTGGCTCGGAGTCTATCCGCGACTATATCGCATTCCCCAAGAACAACGCGGGTCGCGATGTGATGCTCGATGGCCCATCACCCGTTGCCGAGGCGCAGCTCCAGGAGCTCTGCTTGGCGTTGGTTCCCGCCGAGAAATAATCAGCAGTTTACGTAGATAAAAGGCGCTGACCCTCACGGAGTCAGCGCCTTTCTTCTTCTGCGTCTACACACATTCTGCTTACTTAAACTTAGGTGCGCCGTTGTGTGTAATGGTAAAAGTGTTGTTTCCATGCGGATGTTCCAATCCTCACTATGGAACTTTTCATTGATCGTATATGTGCCCACGGGGATAGTGTGGCAGCCCTCTTCATCAACGACTGTATCAAGATTGTAGAGGTCAAGATAGCAATATCTACCACTCGCCATCAAACCTCCTGCTTCTGCTAACCTCGTTTTGTTAACTTTTTCTACAGAAAAATTTGCTTTTCGCGGGCAGATTTCGTAACTTTGTTGTGTTTTAGACCCCTTCATAATCTCGCGCGTATGCGAGGCATGGGTACTACAACACCAAGCAGAAAAACTTAAGATATTAAATATCACACACTTAAAAACAATTAAATCTAAAACAACTATGGCTAATACCAAAGAAAAGTTGTTCGCGGAGTTCCCACCAGTATCTACTGAGCAGTGGGAGGCCGTTATCACAACTGACCTTAAGGGCGCTGACTATGAGCGCAAATTGGTATGGAAGACCGGTGAGGGATTCAATGTACGTCCCTACTACCGCGCTGAGAACCTCGCAGAGGTAAACTATCTCGGTGTGGAGGCTGGTGAGTTCCCCTTCGTACGCGGTGTCTCTAAGGACAACACATGGCGCGTACACCAGACTATCTCTGTGAAGTGCGCTAAGGAGGCTAACGAGGAGGCTCTCAAACTTCTTAACTCGGGTGTTGACTCACTCGGTTTCTGCTTCTGCGAGTCTTGCGCTTGCGAGGTAGACATCGACGCGTTGCTCAAGGACATCGTTCCTACAGCTGTTGAGCTCACATTCTGCGGTGGCGAGGCTGAGGCTTTGGCAGCTCTTGCAAACAAGGTGCTTGCAAAGTACGCTAACGAGCCTAAGGATGAGTTGCGTATCAACTTCTGCATCGACCCCATCATCAAGAGTCTCTCTGTAAAGGGCACTTGCGGCTGCAAGGAGAACGAGCGTAACTGCTTCGACGTTATCGCAGAGCTCGTAAAGGCAACTGCAGAGTACAAGCGCGTGAAGGTTGTAAACGTATCGGGTGCTACATTCTCTAACGCTGGTTCTACTATCGTTGAGGAGCTTGCATTCACCCTTTCTGCTGCACACGAGTACCTCGTGAAGCTTATGGAGAAGGGCCTCACTATCGATGAGGTTGCACGTAAGATTCGCTTCACATTTGCTGTTACTGCAAACTACTTCCTCGAGATGGCTAAGTTCCGTGCAGCACGTATGCTCTGGGCTAACATCGTAAAGGCTTACAACCCCGCTAAGGATTGCTCTATGAAGATGGTTGCACACGCCGTAACATCTACATGGAACCAGACTGTTTACGATCCTTATGTAAACATGTTGCGTGGTACTACCGAGGCTATGAGTGCAGCTATCGCTGGCGTACACTCTCTCGAGGTATTGCCATTTGACTACTGCTTCGAGGCTCCCACAGAGTTCTCAAAGCGTATCGCTCGCAACGCACAGCTCCTCTTGAAGAAGGAGTCACACTTCGATCAGGTTATCGACCCTGCAGGTGGTTCATACTACATCGAGTCGCTCACAACAAGCATCGCAAATGAGGCTTGGGCATTGTTCCGCGAGATCGAGGAGAAGGGCGGTTACATCGCAGCATTCAAAGAGGGCTTCATCGTAGCTCGCGTTAAGGCTTCAGCTGAGGCTAAGGACAAGAGCATCGCTACACGTCGTCTCATCTTGCTCGGCGCTAACCAGTATCCTAACTTCACTGAGGTGGCAGACAAGGAGATCTGCGAGTGCAAGGTAACTCGTGAGGCTCAGGAGGGCAACGTCCTCGTACCTTATCGTGGTGCTATGGCATTCGAGGCTATGCGTATGAAGGTTGACCGCTCAGGCAAGACACCTAAGGCGTTCATGCTCACTTGCGGTACTCTCGGTATGGCACGTGCACGCGCACAGTTCTCATGTAACTTCTTCGCTTGCGCAGGTATCCGCGTTGAGGATAACACATTCTTCAAGACAGTTGAGGAGGGTGTTGAGGCAGCGTTGGCGTCAAAGGCAGAGATCGTTGTTGTATGTGCGTCTGACGACGACTACGCAACTGTTGCACCTCGCGTTAAGGAACTCCTTGGCGACAAGGCTATCCTTGTTGTTGCAGGTGCACCCGCATGCGCAGCAGAGCTTGAGGCTCAGAGCATCAACAACTTCATCAACGTCAAGAGCAACGTCCTCGAGACTTTGAAGGACTACTTAAACAAGTTGGGCATCTAATCAGTTACAGCTATGAGAGCAAAATTTTCAGATCTAGAATATAAGGCTGCAGCCACTGAGTGCTGCACCAAGAAGAACGCTCCCAAGGAGGATTGGTTGACTGCCGAGCGTATCCCTGTAAAGGAGAACTACACGGCTGCCGACCTCGAGGGCATGGAGCACTTGAACTATGCAGCAGGTATCGCACCCTTCCTTCGCGGTCCCTACTCAACAATGTATGTAATGCGTCCTTGGACTATCCGTCAGTATGCAGGTTTCTCTACAGCTGAGGAGTCTAACGCATTCTATCGCCGTAACCTCGCAGCAGGTCAGAAGGGTCTTTCTGTAGCGTTTGACCTTGCTACACACCGTGGCTACGACGCTGACCACCCACGTGTAGTTGGTGACGTAGGTAAGGCTGGTGTATCTATCTGCTCTGTAGAGGATATGAAGGTGTTGTTCAATGGTATTCCATTGGACCAGATGTCAGTATCTATGACCATGAATGGTG
>JAFYWG010000049.1 GCA_017558115.1 Alistipes sp. | reverse complement strand
GGCTAATGCCCTGTGTAGTAGTGAATGGCTCAATGATCACAGTCTGCTTTTGTGGATCCTCCTGTGCGTAGAGTGATGTTGCCGAAAGGATGGCAACAGCGAGGACCACGAAACGAAACATTTTCTTCATAGTAGTTAAATTTTAGGTTGTAATTATTAATTTTTGTTTGTGTAATCTTCATGAGTGTACAGTGCGTGTTGTGCCCACACACACACTACTCAATACAAAGATAGGCGTTTTTTCTCAATAAAACAATAGTGAATTAAAAATATTAGATTGATAGATGGGGCAAGCACTCCGTTGTGCTACACTATTTCGACTCTCAAACTACTCTTAGGCTCGCGTAGATGTGGTGTTGTGTGGTTAGGTGAAAAAAGTACACTTCAAAAGGTGCTACTATGCGAAATTTGTGTTACCTTTGTTATATACCAACAACAATTCTTGTTAGGATAGAGTTAAAATGCAGATATATGGCAAAGGATTTAATTTTTAACCTTGCAGGTGTGGAATATGCCTCGGCACCTGTGAAGTTCGAACGTAAGAAGGTTTATGGCTGGAGCGACATTGTGGCTACATCCAAGTCTGGCGAAGTGTGCCAGAGTGCATATCTTCTTTCGGATGTAGCACTACTCATCCCCTCGGGAGGCTATAAGCAGGGTATTGTAGACGAGACTGGCACGTGGATAGATAAGTCGGAACTTAAGCCCTACGACACCGATGGCAACGAGATGCCCACCTATGCCTCGTCGTTCGATGCCCCCATTGAACTGGGCGCAACAGCAACAATCGAGGAGTTTTTGGATAACGACTGGGAGGCTGTCTACCAGCTCTCTAACCCCGAGTTGGCGGCAGCCGTGGGCGAGAAGATCTACAAGTTTGAGTTCTTCTATCGTGCGGGCATCAACCACAACGATGCCTACCTTATGAATACTCCGGGTGGCCTATTCCTCTTTGCAGGCGACAGGCAGGAGTTCCAGATGGTGGCACTCGCGGATGAGACTATCATCGACGACCTCGAAGAGGAGGTTGAGGAGGAGATTGACGACCTCGACTTTAGTATGTTCTAATTTTTTTGAGAAGTGCTTATTATGAGAAAGATACACATTTCTAACGAGGCAAAGCGTGATGCAGAGGTGGCTTTTGGCACCACCTTCCGTCGCCAAAAGACCATATATAAGACCGAAAGTGGTAGCACCACCATCAGTGAACGCCGTTTGCGTGCTACGATGGCAACAACAGATTCGGCACTCGTAGCGGCATATGGCGATGCTCTGGCCGATGCACTTATCGTTGGCGACCCCGATGTAGATATGGAACTTATGGGTCGCAAGCTTGAGGGTCTAAAGCGCGTATATATCACCGCTGACCAGAAGGTGGCATACGGCGTTACACTTAGCGAGCACGTATTCCTTGCCGATGGCACAGAGAAGGAGGTGCGCCCAGAGTCTACTACAACGGCAAACATAGCCCTCGACGGAGTGCCCCTGCGTTGGACGGGTAAACTTATACCCAAGGATAAGGCGGTGCGCATGTTTATATTCAAGAAGAACTACCAGGTGCAGCATATCAATGGCCTTACGTACGACTTCCTCTATGACATGGCCAAGAAGCTTGCAGATGCCAACGCCATGATGCTCGTAGGTGCTGGTGCTAAGGGCGTCGAGCCCCTTGTAATGTCGAATGGTGGCACGCCATATCGTGCCTTCTTGGAGGGTCGTGTCGATGGCGATAAGTATGCGCTCATACTCCGCCTTACGAACCTCGAGCTTAAAGGAATACCCACTGCAGAATAAAACATTAGGAGCATGGCAACAATGGATATTACGAAGGATATGCGCCAAAAGGCGATAGATTATAAGAAGAGTGTAGCAGGAAAGTTTATGCTTGTTGAGGGTGCAAAGATCAAGTCGCGCCTCGTAGGTGAGGACTTTGCCGTTACGCGCAAGATTGACGGACATATGCAGTGTCTCTTCTACAACGAGGGTGCTGTAGTTATGTTAAACTCTAATGGCGTGCAGAAGGCCGAGGGACTAAAGTGCCTCGATATATTTGCAAAATTTATGGAGAAGGCGGGTGTTAAGAGCGCCATTATAGCAGCTGAGTTGTATCTTCCCGTGGAGGATGGTCGTCCACGCTGCAGCGATGTTGGTAGAGCACTCGCCGATGAGGAACTGCGCTCGAAGCTCGCACTCGCGGCATTCGACATCATCGAGATTAATGGTGAGCCATATAGCTCTGAGCACTATAAAACTACACATGCTGAACTTGTGCGACTACTCAGCATCACGATAGTAAACGATGAGGGCTCGGGCGCGACAAAGAGTATAAAAAAAATTACCAAGACAAGCTCGTTATGTAAGCCCGTGGAGATGCGTGCGGCAACCTCAGTAGATGAGGTGGCGGCGATATTCGCAGAGTGGGTTGAGGGCGAGGGTGCCGAGGGCATCGTCGTGCATAACGAAACACACATCGTGAGCAAGATAAAGCCTCGCCATAGCATCGATGCTGTATGCGTGGGCTATACAGCTGCCGAGCGTGGCATTCGCGATCTTATGTTCGCCGTGCGCCGCGAAGATGGTAAGTACCAGATGTTTGCATGTGGCTCGAGTGGTATGAGTGATGAGGATCGTGAGGCCATTGCCGTGCGCCTCGCCGCGAAGCATGTGGAGTCACAGTATGTGCTCTCCGACTCGCGAGGTATCGCCTACCAGATGGTAGTGCCAGAGATAGTCTTCGAGATTCGTGTTCTCGAGCTTGTTGCATCGTCCAACGATGGCAAGATTAAGACAAATCCACTTCTTACCTACGACCAGACGCAGGGCTGGTTGCTCGAAGGCATGACACCTGGAGTCTCTGTTTCGGGCTTTGCACTGCAGCGCGAGCGTACGGATAAGAGCATTGCAATTAGCGATGTGCGTCTCTCGCAACTCACCGATCTTTGTCCCTTCGAGGAGTCTGAGGGTGGTGCTGCGGAACTCGCTAAGAGTGTGCTTGTTGCGCGCCGCGTGTTTAAGAAGGTGGCTAAGGATAAGGTTATGATCCACAAGTTCTTGGTGTGGAAGAGCAATAAGGAGGCGAGTGGCGACTATCCAGCCTACGTATTCTACCATACGGACTATAGTTCATCGCGCAAGGAGCTCATCAAGCGCGATATGGCTTTCAGTAGTAGTAGGGAGCAGATAATGAACATCCTCGAAGCCGAGATCGCTGACAACATAAAGAAGGGCTGGGAGGAGATAGTATAGGCTTATATCCTAATACAATTAAAAAAGCAACAGAGACCTCTGTTGCTTTTTTTAGTTTTGGTGAATCCGCCGGGGTTCGAACCCGGGACCCCAACATTAAAAGTGTTGTGCTCTACCTACTGAGCTACGGATTCTCCGATGTACCAATGCTTTCGCGTTTGGTGGTGCAAAGATAGTAAATATTTTTATTCTTCCAAAATAGTAGTGCGAAAATTGCCTCTCGTGATGAGATTATCTCAGTTTTGCCCCACATTTGGCGCTATTTACCACCTTATATTTATATTATCTGCGGCGCTTGCCCATCTGGCGCATCTGCTGCATGCGCTGCATCATGTTGCCACTTGCTACGGTCTTCATCATCTTGCGTGTCTGATCAAACTGCTTGAGTAGGCGGTTAACATCTGCAAGCTGTGTGCCCGAGCCCTTGGCGATACGCTCGCGGCGGCTAGCGTTGATGATCTCGGGGTTCTCACGCTCGGCGGGAGTCATAGAGTCGATGATAGCCTCTGTCTGCTTGAAGGCGTCATCTGGAATATCGATATCCTTGAGGGCCTTACCCATGCCGGGAATCATCGAAGCGAGGTCCTTGAGGTTACCCATCTTCTTTACCTGGTTGATCTGGTCGCGGAAGTCGTTGAAGTTGAACTGATCCTTCATCAACTTCTTCTTGAGCTT
>JAFYWG010000048.1 GCA_017558115.1 Alistipes sp. | reverse complement strand
TGGCATGTCCCCACGTTTCGGGCTGCGCAGCGCTTGCTGTGTCGTACGCCTTGAAGCAGGGCTACACGCTTACAGCAGATGAGCTCCACCGCTTGATTCTCACCTCTGTGCACGACATTAATGTATACCAGAACGGCACAAAGAGCATCTTCAACTGGGATACTGGTAAATATGAGACCATATCGCTTACACCCTACATCGGCAAGCTCGGTGCGGGTTATATAGATGCCCACCTGCTCCTTATGCAGATGGATAGCACACCCGTCATCTACGCCCTCACAGGCCAGGAGAAGGTGCAGTCGCTCAACGACTATTTCGGCGATGGTGCTAAGGACCTTCTCTTCAAGGAGTGCAACGCCTCGAACGAGGTGCGCACAGAGCTCGGCATCGAGACCCTCAAAATCGAGAACGGCATGCTACACATCAAAGCTACGAAGCCCGGTTCGGGACGCATAAGCGTTAAGGCTATCGTGGGTGGCGACCATGTTGGTGGCAGCAACATTGGTGGCTCGTACGTTGAGCGCGAGATTGAGGTTGTAGTGCGTGGCGCAGCAGCATCTAATGGCGGCTGGTTGTAACATCTAACACTTGAGAATATATGAAGAGATACCTATATATATTACTTGCTGCCGTGGTGGCATTCACGGCGTGCGACACAGAGGTTGCCATAAGCAGAGACCACATCGTATTCTTTAGCGACAAGGTAACCACCGAGACAACCGAGAATAGTGCAACCATTACGACCTACAAGCCCTACATCATGAGTGGCTTGCAAGAGGAGAGCGTTGTAATCTACATGGAGTATTGGGTCGAGGGATACACTACAAAGCAAAAGGTGGAAACCTACACAGAGAGGTTTGGCGATGTTGTATTTAGCATCAATGGTCTCACACCCGCTACAACATATAGCGCACGATTGGCTATGGGCTGTGCTGAGCACAACAAGATAAGCTACGGCGCAGAGTTCTCGTTCACAACAAAGGAGCATATCCCCGTTGCGGGGTACTCATGCGAGTGCGTGGTTGATGCAAAGGGAGTATGGGCTGGTGTAACGCTCAAAGATGTGGCATTCACCATCGACGGCGTGGAGAGCCCATTGGCAAAGGTGGAGTTTAAGTATGCTCAGAGCCTTGCGGGTGGCAACTGGACAACCGTGGAGGTTAGCAAAGAGCAGCTCGCCGAGGGCTTTATCATCCCCGCTGAGGGCGAGGAGTACCTCACCCCCGAGAACAACTACAAATACACCGTTACACTCTACCCCGAGGATCAGAACTTCGAGGAGTACACGCTCAACGGCAAGTTCTCGACAACAGCGACCGAGTTATTGGCAAAGAATGTATCGGCTCCCGAGATTACAGCCGACAACCAGGGCATCACACTCACAAGTACAATGCCTAAGCTCTTTATCGACGGCATAGAGATACCTGGCTACTTCGAGGTTAAGTACCAATTCATCTATACCGACAACAATGGCGACCAAGGCATCATGGATGCCATATGTGCCGAGGATATGATGAGCGCAACAGCACCCTTAAGCCTCTTCAAGGAGGGCGTGACATACGACTTCCGTAGCCGTATGGAGGTAGACAATAAGCATGTCATGGACTCGGATGCAGTGCAGTACACCATGCCCGTGAAGGAGACACCAGTACCTACACCTCCTACGCCTCCCATATCGGGCGATGCCGACACCACGGCTATTGCCGGAGAGTGGCACCTAACATCATGGCGTGGCACCGTACCCTCATTCGACGTATATCTTAGCATCACCGACGATGGCGTAGTATCGCTCTTCCAGCGCATCGATAGCCGCCTTTGGGAGACATTCTACAGCCTTGTAGAGATTGAGAATGGCGTTATCTCTGGCGTATATACCGACGAGGTAGCGTGGGCACACTCATACTATGTGGCAATAGATGGCGACACCATGACGTGGACCTCTACTTCCGACTCAACCGAGGTATCGGTATACACACGTTCGACACTTCCCGACTTCACCAACCCCGATATTCGCACCAACGCGACTAAGGGCACACGCTGGTTCTAACAGCAACTACACTAATAAGCAAGGGGGACATCTTTCGATGTCCCCCTTCTTTATTGCTGTATATACGATTACTCGAGCAAAACTCAATAAATTGTATAACAAGAGTTAGTTTTAGGCGCACGATATTCGAAAAACCGCAGTTTACTTAGCGTAAATGAGGATTTTGAGAATGAGTGCAACGCCAAAATAACCTTGTTAGACGATTTATTAGCTCTTTGAGGTCATAATTCTTAGAATCATAGCATCAGTCTGCGTCATGCCATCGCGACCAATATCTGTAAGGTTGCGGATAGAGCGGTCTACATCATCGTCGATGATACCCTCAACCGACTTAATAACGCGGTTGTTCATAGCCATAAGCGCCGACACAACGGCTGTAGAGACGCCTGAAGCGCACTTCATAGCGCATGAGGGCTTAGCACCATCGCAAATCATGCCCGCAAGGTTGCCAATCATATTCTTCACGGCCTTAGTTACCTCCTCGTAGCCACCACCCATGAGGTAGGTGATACCACAAGATGAGCCCGTAGCGGCAACAACGCAACCACAGAGCGCCGAGAGGCGACCGAGGCTCTGCTTGATGTAGATGACAGTAAGGTGGCTCAAGATGAGCGAGCGCACCATCTGCTCGTGAGAAGCACCTGTCTGCTCGGCATATACTACAACTGGTACGGTAGAGGTGAGACCCTGGTTACCGCTACCCGAGTTACTCATAACAGGAATCATAGCACCCGCCATACGTGCATCGCATGCCGCAGTCGTCATGCCGACAATCTGGCAATGGAGAGTGTCTCCCATGATGTTACGCTCCGACTCCGAGCGCATGAGCTTACCGATGGCGTGGCCATACTCACCCTTGAGTGACTCGTATGCAGCGTTCATATTCAAGCGCTTAGCCTCCAAGATGAACTCCAACTCCTCGAGGGGCGCGGTCATAGAGAAGTCCCACACCTTACGCAATGTAAGCTCGGGGTCGATCTGCTCTCGGGGAGCAGCACCCTCGCTTGTGGCAGGAGCATCTGCCGAGAGAAGCACCTCGTCGTTGCGTGTGATAGTGACGAAGCGTGTGTGGCCACCCGCGATGATGGCAACGGCCTTATCCTCGCCAGCCTTAACCTCAATCTCGATATATAGTTTCTCCTCGATACCCTCCTTGAGGTCTACGCGGATGCGCTTCTCGTCGATAAGACGACAACCAGCCTTCACAGCAGCCTCATCAGCATCCTTCAATACCTCGAGTTCGTACTCCGACTTACCAACCAAAGCACCGAGTGCCATAGCGATGGGAAGACCCGTCATGCCAGTGCCAGGGATACCTACGCCCATGGCATTCTTGAGCACGTTGGCGCTTAGGCGTGCCTCGATATGCTCGGGCTTGCGGCCGAGAGTCTCGGTAGCCTTAGCCACGCACAATGCCACAGCGATGGGCTCAGTACAGCCAATTGCGGGAATAATTTCGCGGTTCATGAGGGCGATAATCTCACGACGCTCCTCGGGTGTAAAGATGCAGTTCATATAGAGTAGTTTTTAAGTAATTCGTATTATTAGGCAAATTATCACACGAAGATATATATTTTTTACGTAACATGCAAGCATTTAGCGAAATTAGTGTAGAAGGAGAGGAACAATAGAGAGTTTAAGGAATTTAGGGAATGCATATCCACCCTAAACTCTTTAATATCCCTAAACTCTCTAATTATCCCACGCTCGCTCCTGCTTATCACAAAATCACAACATCACAAAATCACAGGGGTGGGGGTA
>JAFYWG010000047.1 GCA_017558115.1 Alistipes sp. | reverse complement strand
GGGAAGTAACGCAAGGCGTTAGCCAAAGCGAGCTTCTTCTCCTCATCTGTGAGGATATCCTTACGCTTGGGGGCGTGGTTGGCATTGGGATCGTATGCCTTAGGTGCGGGCAATGGATCGGGAATACCAGCGAGTATATCTTTCTGAAAATCTGTCATCTTTGGTTGACGTTTTAGGTTGGAATAGTTGTTAATTACTGAATTTTGCTCTCTACAACTGCCAAGATCTCTGCCTCGGCCTTCTGTGCGAGAGCCTGAATCTCCTCAGCCTCCTTAACCAAAGCCTCAGCAGTTGCTCTATCCTTGAGGCCTGCGGCGTTGATCTTAACGTTGAGGCATGCACCCATCACTGCAGAGCGTGCAGCCAAAGCACCTACACCAGCGTCAGATACAGAGTTGGGGTTACCCTCCTCAGCCATAGCGCGAACAACGTCGAATGCCTTATATGCAGCCTTCATAGTGCGCAAAGGTACTTGTGTTGCGTAGAGTGTAGCAGCCTCCATCGCCTCAGCGCGTGCTGCCTTCTCCTCCTCTGTGCCCTTAGGCATGCCAAATACGTCCATGATCTTGTTGAACGCTGCGGTATCCTCATCTACGAGGTACAACAACTCGTTCATCACGCCCATGCCGTTGTCTGCCCAGTTAGAGAAGTACTCCCAGCGGTCATCCCAGCCAGCCTTGTGTGATGAGAGGTTGGCCACCATTGTGCCGAGCGCTGCTGCCAAAGCACCCATATATGCAGAGATTGAACCACCACCAGGTGCGGGTGACTCGCTCGCTGTCTCCTCAGCAAAGCCTGTACATGTCATGTCTACGAGCTTCTTCACGCCCTTGTTCTGGTCAGCCTCCAAGATGTACTCTACGACCTTCTCCTCGGGCTTGAACTCCTTGAGGTTCGAGAGACCCATGCTCTCGATAGCGATGCGTACCAACTCGCGCTCGGGAAGACCTGTTGAGCGGTTCTGCTTACGCAAGAAGTGGCGACCAGCATCTACCAAGCAGCTCTTTGGTACGAGACCTACGATCTCGGCACCTGTTACGCGCACGCCACGTGCATCTGCTGCGCGGCATACCTCGTCAAACGCAACATGAAGAGGTGTGATAGCGAGATTTGTCATATTCATAGAGACCTGTGCGATGCCGTACTCCTCGATGAACCAGCCGATAGCCTTACATGCCTTGAGTGTACCGGGCTTCATGATGGTGTTGCCGTTCTCATCCTTCATGATCTTACCGGTGATGGGGTTACCCTCACGCATGGGGCGGCCCTTCTCGCGTACGTCGAAGGCGATGGCGTTAGCACGACGTGTAGATGTGGTGTTGAGGTTGTAGTTTACCGCCACGAGAAAGTCGCGTGCACCTACGGCTGTAGCACCAGTCTTTGCAACACCCTCATCGTAGGGACGTGCGCCGAAGTCGGGCTTACGATTATCATCCATCATCTTCTCGGGCAATGCCTCGTACTCACCTGCGCGGCATACTGCGAGGTTGCGGCGCTCGGGTGTGAATGCTGCTGCCTCGTAGCAATATGTAGGAACGTTAACCTCCTCAGAGATGCGCTTTGCAAGAGCACGTGCGAGCTCTGCGCACTCCTCGAGTGTGATGCCTGATACGGGAATCAAGGGGCATACGTCGCAAGCACCCATACGGGGGTGTGCACCCTTGTGCTGGCGCATGTCGATAAGCTCTGTTGCACGCTTGATAGCAGCAACTGCTGCGTCGCATACTGCCTCGGGTTCACCTACGAAGGTTACAACGGTGCGGTTTGTAGCCTCACCTGGATCAACATCCAAGAGCTTCACACCCTTAGCGGCGTCGATAACATCTGTAATCTGCTTGATGACCTCAGCGTTGCGACCCTCAGAGAAGTTAGGTACGCACTCAATAATTCTTTTCTGCATGGTTTTAGGTTTTATTTAGTTGTTTAGATTAATTTGCCTTTGAGTTGTTTGGTGCTATAGGTTATAGTCTACGTCTACGCGCTCCAAGCGGCGCTCTTTGCAGTAGTCGCTTATCACAACGTGTAAGGGGTGTACTTTGTATGCCTCCATCTTCTCCCACGACTCGAAGTCTGCTGTGAGCACTGCGTCGTAAGATGATGCTGTCTCCTTGATATTTACGCCCACCTCGGCACGCAATAGACCATCTATCTTGCCGTTGAGGCCCTCGAGGCGGCTCTTCATCTCCTGGGCAATCTGCTGGGGTGTCTCCGCCATGTCGCGACGGAACTTCCACATTACAATGTGACGTATCATAGCAATTAGGTTTTGTAGTTTATACTCTATATTAATGTTTAACATACAAATATATGAAAAATTTTCTAATGTTGCCTCTGCTGTTACCTCATTTTTTAACGACAAACGAATTATAGGGAGTAATTCTTGCACAAGTCGAAAATTTAGACTATCTTTGATTGTCTTAATTGTTGCCGTAGCAGTAGGCGCGGTGGGGGTTAACAAATTGTAAAATTAGGAGTTATGGATATTTGGATTTATTGGGTTATAGCAGCTCTCGTACTCTTTATTATAGAGTTGTTTACCACGGGCTTTGCTGTTATATGTCTCGCTGTTGGAGCCTTAGGCGGTGCCGTTGCGGCACTCGTTGGCGCCGATGTGGAGATTCAGTTTTTGGCCTTCGCCGTGGTGTCGATACTGGCCATTGTTGGTCTGCGCCCCGTGCTAAAACGCTTGTTCTTCCGTAAGGGTGATAAGGTGCAGACTAACGTCGATGCACTCATCGGTAAGCGTGGCGTTGTATGCGTCGATATAGAGCGCGATGACGATAATGGCCGCGTTATGGTCGATGGCTTAGACTGGCGTGCCAAGTCTATAGACAATGAACCACTATCGAAGGGAACGAAAGTGGAGATTGTAGAGCGCGATAGTGTAATATTAATCGTTAAAAAATTGTAGATATGGAGATTACAACATTATCTGTGGTGGTTATCATCGCTCTTATTGCGGTGATATATGTGCTTAAGGGCATAAAGATTATACCTCAGTCTGAGACACGCGTTGTGGAGCGTTTGGGTCGCTACGACCGCACGCTTAAGTCGGGTGTAAACTATCTCTTGCCCATTGTTGACCGTGCGCGTGAGGTGGCAAAGCGCACAGAGATGGTGATTGGTGGACAGAAGTATGCCGTAATTAAGCAGACGGCGCGCATCGATCTGCGCGAGCAGGTCTACGACTTCGATAAGCAGAGCGTGATTACGAAGGATAACGTAACTACTACCATTAATGCCTTGCTCTACTTCCAGATTGTAGATCCTGTGAAGTCGGTATATGAGATTGATAACCTACCTAATGCTATTGAGAAGCTTACGCAGACAACCTTGCGCAATGTGATTGGTGAGTTGGAACTTGATGAGACACTTACTTCGCGCGATACCATCAACTCGAAGCTGCGCATCGTCTTGGATGAGGCTACAAACAAGTGGGGTGTCAAGGTAAATCGCGTTGAGTTACAGGATATTACGCCTCCTGAGTCTGTGCGTCGTGCCATGGAGCAGCAGATGCAGGCAGAGCGTGAGCGTCGTGCTAAGGTCCTTGAGGCTAAGGGTCAGAAGGAGGCTATGATTTTGCAGTCGGAGGGTGAGAAGGCTTCGCAGATTAATCAGGCCGAGGCTGAGAAGCAGACACAGATATTAAAGGCGCAGGGTGAGGCCGATGCAAAGGTATTGCAGGCAACAGCCGAGGCGGAGGCTATCCGCAAGGTGGCAGAGGCTATTGCAGAGTCTAAGACCGATCCCGCAACCTATATGTTGATGATGAAGTACGTCGAGACGCTTAAGGATATTGGAGCGGGCAACCAGTCGAAGACCGTATTCCTTCCCTTCGAGGCGAGCAATCTCGTTGGTGCATTGGGCTCGCTAACAGAGTTACTACCTAAGGGTGAGAAGAGGTAATACTTAATGATTTTTTTAGGGGCTACCAAAATTTATGGTGGCCTCTTTTCGTTATATTATAGCCACATTATATTATATATATGTATAGCGAGTGTATAGTGTTGGTAGACTATGTGATTTTACACGTGTATAAGTAAAAACTATATAACCATAAAATAATACGATTAAAAAACTATTGCAGATAAAAAAATAACTCTTATCTTTGCAACAGGAAAAAGGAAATAAACTAAACAAAAATAAAAATAATTACAAACCTAAAAACTAATAAGACTATGAAAGATTTGAAAGGAACTAAGACTGAGAAGAACTTGTGGGAGGCTTTTGCTGGTGAGTCACAGGCACGTAACAAGTATACATATTTCGCATCAAAGGCAAAGAAGGATGGCTACGTTCAGATAGCTAAGATCTTCGAGGAGACAGCTGCAAACGAGAAGGAGCACGCTGAGATCTGGTTCAAGCTTCTCAACGGCATTGGCTCAACAGCTGAGAATCTTAAGTCTGCAGCCGAGGGCGAGAACTATGAGTGGACTGACATGTACGACCAGATGGCTAAGGATGCTAAGGAGGAGGGCTTCGACCACATCGCATTCCTCTTCGAGCAGGTAGGTAAGATCGAGAAGGAGCACGAGGAGCGTTACCGCAAGCTTTTGGCAAACGTTGAGGGTGGTCTTGTATTCTCTCGCGATGGCGATATGATCTGGCAGTGCTCAAACTGCGGTCACATCCACGTTGGCAAGCAGGCACCTGAGGTATGTCCCGTATGTGTTCATCCTAAGGCATACTTCCAGATTAAGGCAGAAAACTATTAATAATTAGTCTAATAAGGCTGCTTTGGCGTTGCACTCACTCTTCAAATGCTCATTTACGCATAAGTAAACTCCGCTTTTCAGAGTTTCGTGCGCCTAAAATCAGCTCTTATTATACAAATTATTCCAATTACGAAGGGGGCGGCAAGCATAGATCTTGCTCTGCCCCCTTACTTACAACTATAGATATGGATATTCTACCTATACTCCTAATCCCCTTTGCGGGTACTGTCTTGGGTGCTGCGGCGGTCTTCCTCACGCGCGACAAGGTGTCGTCGCGTGTGCAGAATGCTCTGTTAGGCTTCGCTGCTGGCGTGATGGTGGCGGCCTCTGTGTGGTCGCTCATAATGCCCTCGATAGAGCTTTCGGAGCACCTCGGAAAGCTTAACTGGATGCCTCCAGCCGTGGGCATCCTCCTCGGTATGCTCTTCCTGCTTGCGTTGGACTGCTTCGTACCACATATGCACCCTACGGGAACATCTGCTGAGGGCCCATCCTCGAAGTTGGGGCGAAGGTCTATGCTTATGCTTGCTGTAACGCTGCACAACATCCCCGAGGGTATGGCTGTGGGCGCAGTTGTTGCGGGAGCAATGCAGGGTAATGCCGGCATATCGATTGCTGCAGCAATGGCACTCGCCGTGGGTATGGCGATACAGAATATCCCTGAGGGTGCTATAATCTCGTTGCCGCTACGTGCCGATGGCACTACGCGCCGCAAGTCCTTTGGCTATGGAGCCTTGTCGGGCATCGTTGAGCCCATATCTGCGGCTCTTATGTTGCTGCTCTTTGAGTATATCTCGCCCACGTTGCCATATCTTCTTGCCTTTTCGGCGGGTGCTATGCTCTATGTGGTAGTTGAGGAACTTATACCCGAGACACAGCGAGGTGAACACTCCAACATCGGAACGGTAGCCTTTGCCGTAGGCTTTATAATTATGATGATACTCGATGTGGCATTAGGTTAGTTAAGCAAGGGAGACACAACAAAAGGGATTGTCCAGTCGGACAATCCCTTCTCTCTTACTGTAGGTTAGAGTTACTCTGTGATTACCTGTGCGGGCAACACGCGGATAAGCTCAACCTTGAACTCCAACGCCTCGTTAGGACCGATGTCCTGGCCTGCACCACGATCGCCGTATGCCATATCGGGGTGGATCCACAAGGTGATCTGACCACCCTCGCTGATGAGCTTCATACCCTCAGTCCAACCCTTGATGACGCGGTTGAGGGGGAACTCAATGCTCTCGCCACGCTCGTAGCTTGAGTCGAAGATGTTGCCATTGCGAGTCTTACCCTCGTAGTTTACCTCTACGGTATCCTCGTCAGCTGTAGCGTAAACATCGTTACCTACGCGGTCGATGCGGTAGAGAAGGCCAGACTCAGTCTTCTGCACGCCCTCCATCTTCTCAATCTCAGCCAACCACTCCTCAGACTCAGCCTTAGCCTGGTCAAGCTTCTTCTTGCGCTCCTCCATTGCCTTCTGCTGCATCTCCTGCTGGAGTGTCATGAGCTCAGTCTGCATATCCTTAGTTGTGAGAAGTAGGTAAGACTCCATCTTAGCGTTAGCCTCATTATAATCCTCCATCTCCATCAACTCCTTAGTGTTGATAGCCAAAACATCGTTGAAACCCTTGAACAACCAACCCATCTCGAGGCCGTCAACGTCGATAAGTGAAGCACCCATCTGTGAGCCGAGAGTCTTAGTGATAAACTCCTTTGAGTACTCCTCGTCGAATAGTACGGGAAGCTCGGGAAGGTTCTCTGTCATGCCACCCTCGAGCATAGTGTCGCGAGTGTACTTAGCCTGCATGTAGGGGTAAAAACGTGTGTAGATGAACTGCTGGAACTTCATATTGTTATCCGAGAACGTCTCATCCTCAGTGTTGCCATTGAGGTAGAAGTCGATGATAGCATCCTTAAGGTCGTTCGTGTTGAGCTCGAGGTCGCCAAACTGGAAGTTGGTGGTCATACCCATGTTTGTGCCAAGAGCGTATGAACGCTTGTTCATCTTCTCGAGTACCTCCTCCTTGCTTGACTCCTCGACAAACTTCTCGACCTTCTCAATGTCGCGTGCAATAGACTTTACATTCTCAGACTTCTCCGTCTTCTGGTGATTGCATGCCATTGCGGTCAATGACATGGCAATGATACCAACTGCAAAAATTAGTTTTTTCATTGTTTGAATAGATTTAGTTATTTGTTTTTAAGTTACTCTATATCTGTGCTAACCTCTAACGCTTCTGAGGCCGATAAATTGTCCTCTGCTGCAATATTTGTGCCAGGCGTCTCCTCTATCTGGCTCTCTTGTGCACCTTCATCGTCGAACTCGGCGGATGGCTCACTTGTCTCGCCCTCAGCCTCCTCGCTCTCGGCGGGTGTTAGCTCCACCTCCTCGTCGTCTATGATGAGCGTAACGGTGTAGCGATCCTTACCACGATACTCCATTATCTCCTCGAGTACAACATTGCTAATAGAGAATGCTCCCTCTGCAAGATCCTGATGCTGGAAGCTCATATAGTCGCTGATGATGCGATTGCGGAACTCCATGAGCTTTGGCAACTGCTCCTTGACCATGTCGCCATAGAGTGTCATAGCCTTAGCTGCGGCTGTAAGCTTCGAGGGGTCGATGCCACGTGCCGTAAGTAGCGAGTCTGCATAGGCAATAACATCGCGGCTCTTGAGCTTTAGGTCGTTGATACGCGAGAATGCCAACATGTCGAGGTAGCCCTCCTCGGCGCCATGTGCATGGTTATAGTAGGCAACCTTGAGGTTGAGGTTGGCGATGCGCTGTGCTGCACTCTTGTAGTTTACGCGCTGCGTGAGGCGCACACGTATGCTATTATCCTCCTTAAGTGCCTCGGCCATCTTATCAAGACGTGCGTAGTGCTCCGATGTTAGGCCTGCCTCCAAGATGTCGATGTCGATATGCTGGAAGGCATCCTGCTTCTCGCCAGCCATAAGCTGGAAGGGGCTGATAGCAATCTTAAGCATAAGGCTACCCACAGTCTTCATGATAATCTTGCCATAGGAGAACTTTGGAGAGTCGATGTCACCCTCGACGGGTAGGTCGATGTCGATATGCTTGTTACTATCTGTGAGTACCCACACCGCCAGACGCAACGGAAGCTTAATGTCGGGGTTGAGCGACTTGTCGCGCTTGCCGAGCTTAAGGTTGTATGTGCCAAACTGGTTGATGCCGCTGAGGCTACCATTTGTCACGATGTTCTGGCTGCGGAATGTGAGGTTACCCGACTTCACGGGGAAGCCTGTGTAGTACTCCACAAATGGAGAGAGACCTAACATGTCGACGTTGTTAAGCATGAGCATGAGGCTCTGGTTGTGGAAGTCGCTGAGCGAACCATCCCAGCGTAGCATAACTGAGCCCTGCTTGGGGAGCTTTGCTGCCACGGTGATGTTGTTTCGGCCCATGAGGTCAAGGTTGTCGGCCTTGATGCTGATGTCGCGGAGTTGGTACTCGAACGTGCGGTGCATGGTATCATCCGCATAGCTGAAGTCGCCACCCTTAAGATCCACATGGCCAATATGTAGGGTCATGTTGGCAAGGGGTGTCTCCTCATCGTTCGTAGTCACCGTAACGCGCTCCTTGACGTCGTATAGGTCGCCGCCCTCGGCTGTTGTGGTGCTCTCGATGGTGATAGTGGGGTCGTCGTAGAAGAGGGTGTCGAAGTTCGTTGTGCCATCGCGATTGAAGAGCATCTCCGACGCAAAGCCATTGGCTGTAAGGTAATCGAAGATATAGCGCTCATCCTCTATGTTGAGCTCCTTGATGCCCACCGCAAGTTCCTCGGCGAGCAATACCTTGCCGCCCGTAGATGTGGTGATGGCGAGAGCCTTTGCCGATGCCTCGCCGCTGATGTCCATGGCGAATATGTCCATCACGTTACCAGCGAGTTGCAGGTCTGCCGAGATAAGACCCTCGACGCTACCCACGTTGAGGTAGGGTGTCCAGTATTTGTATGTCTCACCCAAGGGGAACTCGCAGAGTGTACCATCGAAAGTGAAATCCCATGTCTCGTAGTTAAGCTCCAAGGCACCCTCCAGCGCTGCGCTATCGTTGATAGTAGTGGCGATGTCGAGGTGCGTGAAGCGGTTGTCGAGGTAGAAGGATGGGGTAGCGATGTTGAGCGATGTAAGCTCCCAGCGCTGCTCTATCTCGCGGTCGAAGTAGAGGAAGTGGCTCTCCTTGATTGTGATGTTGTCGAGCGTAATCTTCCAAGGCTCACTCTCCTCGACACTCTCCTCATCGGGGTATGTCTCCTCGATATGTGTGAGCATATCGTCGAGGTTCATCTCCTCAACATTGTGGTCGATGCGGAGGTATGCCTCAGAGGCGTTGAGCTGTGAGATATGTATGTGGTTGTCAAGGATTTCGCGTAGCTCTATTGTTGCGCTAACGTCGTCGAGGCGCGCGAAGTGTGTATCACCATCGGCCTCATAGAGCACCACGTCCTTAGCCTCCACCTCGCCCTTAAAGATGCGGATGCGAAGATCCTCAATCTCCACACGGCGACCAATAAGCTCAGTGTCGTGCTTCTCGATGTACCACTCCACGATGGGGCCGAGCCAGATGATAGCGGCGGCAATAGCCACAATGACAAGTAACACAAGCGAGAGAAGCGTCCACAATATTGCGCGCTTCACACGACCCTTACGCTTAGGTGTTTTATTCTCCTGTTTCTTTTCCGATTGCATAATATAGCCTATTTCTGCCATTTCTTCGTGTAGTTACGAATGGGGCGAATCATAAAGCCTGGTAGGTACTTACATATTGGAATAAGGATCTTGAACCACCAGTCGGGAACGACAACGCTACGACCGCGGAACATGGCCCTTAGTCCACGACGCGCACAGCTCTTTGCCGTCATCAAGCCGCCAATTTTGACTCCGAACTTCTGAAGGTCCTTGGGTAGGCCATAGAGGTCGGTGGCGATGCCTGCGGGGCAGATAGCCGTAACCGATACGCCTGTCTTACGCAACTCCTTGGCAAATGCCTCGGTGAAGCTCTTGACATAGGCCTTAGATGCGCTATATAGCGCCAAGGCAGGGAAGGGCATCCATATCGAGTATGACGACATGTTGAGGATGCGACCCTTGCCTCGCTGGCGCATATCCTCGCCATAGAGGCGACACATAGAGGTGAGCGTATAGTCGTGCAAGATAAGGAGGCGCTCGATGCGCTCCAAGGGGGTGTTGAGGATGTCGCAGTGCGAGAACATACCCGCATTGTTTATCACCACGTCGAAGACGTAACCCTCGCGCACGGTCTCGGCGTGGAGGGTGCGTGCAGCCTCTGTTACTGCGAGGTCCATAACCTTGCCCACGCACTTCACGGAGTGGTGCTCGGCAATGATGCGTGCCTCGGTGGTGATAGCCTCGTCTATATCTACAAGATAGAGGTTGTAGCCTTTAGCTGCGAGCTGCTCGGCATACTGACGTCCGATGCCCTTCGCTGCGCCTGTTACCAATGCCCACGCCTTGCCACGGGGTACCTCACCCAAGTGCTTACTGCAAAAACACATAGCCAGACCTACTACTTAATTGAGTTAATCTCCTTCCACAAGCGCTCGGGGATGTGCTCCTTGCAGTTGTGGCAGCACTGCATATCTACTGAGTACATACGTGCCATGCAGTAGTCGCGGTGGTCGCAGCCGCTACGTGTTGCCATGTCGCCAGCCTTAAGCTTATTAACAAAGGCGGGGTCGTTGACCAAGGCGCGCGCCATCTGCACGAGCTCGAAGCCCTCGTCCAACACCTTCTCGATACCCTCGCGCGATACAAGACCGCCAACATATACCAATGGACCCTTCAATGCCTCGCGGAACTTCTTGGCATTCTCCAAGAAGTAGCACTCCTCGAAGTCGTACTGCTTGATGAGCCACTGACCAAAGAGCGACACCACAATCTTCTGTAGCCACTCGTTCCAACCCATGTAGTAACCCATGGTCTTTGTGGGGATGCGGCCACGCATAACAGCCATAGGGGCCTTAGATACGAAGCCTGAAGAGAGTACGATGCCGTCGACGCCGAATGTCTCAATCTGCTTTGCTATCTCGATAGATTCGGGTACCTGGATGCCACGCTTGAAGCCATCCTCCATGTTGTGCTTAACCAAGACACCCATGCCTCGCTTGCGTGCTGCCTCCATCACCTCCTCCAAGACCATGTTCATGAAGCGCATGCGGTTCTGCAATGAGCCGCCAAACTCATCACGACGATGGTTGGTGTAGGGCGAGAGGAACTGCGAGATAAGGTAGCCATGACCCGCGTGAATCTCCACAGAGTCGAAACCCGCGTTGTAGGCTGTCTCTACCGCTGTGCCGAAGTCCTTAGCAAACTGGCGGATGTCGCCATGGCTCATGCGGCGGTGGAAGGTGGGCGAGTAAAGGTTGAAGCCGTTAGAGGCAGATACGGGGAAGCTACCCGCTGTAGACCAGTGCGTCATGTTGCCGCAGTGGCCAAGCTGAATGCCTACCGCAGCACCCTCATTGTGCACGGCGTCGGTAAGGTCGCGCAATGCGGGCACAATCTCGTCGCGCAGCCACAACTGCTTGTTGAACGAGATACCGCTACGGTTGATTGAGGCGTAAGCAACGGTAGTCATGCCCACGCCGCCACGTGCCACGCTAACGTGGTAGTCCTTGAGCTGCTGTGTAGGGCCGAAGTCCTTACCCATTGACTCGAATGCTGCAGAGCGAATTACGCGATTTCGCAGCGTTACGCTTCCTATTTTGTAGGGAGTGAACAACTTAGACTCCTCGAGTCTCTTCTTGTTTTCCATGGTGTTATGTAGTTAATATTTTGATGCGTTAGTAGATGAAGGGGATGATGCGCTTACGCTTGAGCTTTGTGAACTCCTCGCCAAACTCCTTCTCGTAGCGCTTGTAGAGCGATGCCGAGCGGGGACCGAGGTTCGCAAATGTCCAGAGCGCAAAGACAACACCTGCCCATGACCACGATGCTATGGCGAAGCCTACCCACTCCATGAACTCACCGAAGTAGTTCGCCGACGACACGTACTTAAACATGCCGCCCTTGGGGATATAGTGCTTTGTGTCGCCAGGCTTGCGGAGGTTGCGTATCACATAGTCTGAGTGGAGGTTTGTGATAAAGCCAAAGAGGAATACCGCAGCGCCGATGTAGAAGTATGGCTTCGACATCCAGCCATCGTAGTAGCCCATTTCGGGGGCGTAGTAGAATATCCAACCACCCTGCATCACAGCGTTGAGTGTGTTAAATATCATGCCCATAAGCATGATACCCACGGGCATCTTCGAGTTGCCGCGTATGAGCATGGGGAAGATGAACGAACGCTGGAAGTAGTGTAGCTGGAATATTGCAAATAGCGCGAGAGGTGCAGCCTCGGTTGCGTAGTCCGACATCCACCACAATATTGCCATTGCGATGAATACGGGGCACTCCATGAGCACCCATGCCACCTTGTTGGGTACGGGGAAGCCATACTTGGGGTTGAAGAGGTAGCCATAGCCCGCCTCGACGAAGTAGAGGGCGATGAATACAACTACAGCGATAGCTGCCATCACGATAAGGAAGATGTTGTAGCTCTCGAGCGAAATGATGTCTGAAAACATAGTTTAGGTACGTTCTAAAAATTAGTATAATAGTTTTCGTTGTTTCGGAGATTATATTTCGGTCGCTCGACCTAATTTATAGAACCTCCCTAAGTTTGGTTATTCTCGTACGCGCGGATTGCACACGCACGCGCATACCTATATAAATAAACATTCATGCAAAGATAGCAAAAAAAAATGAAGTTGGACCATTGAGGTGTTGTTTTTCTGCTTTTTTTCGACGAAGAGATGAGTAACCACGACATACAGATTAACAGACAGGTATACAAGCGAATCACCATCTGCCAGAGAGGGTGAGTTAGCGTGATTTTCCATTTTCCATTTTTCAAAAACATAGGGAAATGGGAAAGTGAAAAATGGGAAAAGCCCGTTTCATTCTTTGCTAACAAAAAAAAATAGCCCGAACGGCAACCCATTCGGACTACAAATTTAGGCGGCGCAGGTGCGCCGCTATCACAATAAATATTAGAAAATCTGCTTGCGGATAATAGTCTGCTCGCGGTCAGGACCTACCGATACTACGGCAACCTCCGTGCGTGTCAACTCCTCGAGCTTCGCAATGTACGCCTTGGCATTTGCGGGCAACTCGTCGTACGACTTGATGCCTGTGATATCCTCGCTCCAGCCATCCATCTCGATGTACTCTGCCTCCACCTTCTCCAAGTCGGCGATGGTTGAGGGCACATAGTCGATGGCCTCGCCATTGAGCTTGTAGCCTGTGCAGATGCGAATCTTCTCCAAACCAGACAATACGTCGAAGAGCATGAGTGATAGATAGTTAACGCCACTTATGCGACGCACATGGTTGAGGATAACGGTATCTAACCAACCCACACGACGTGGACGGCCAGTCACTGTGCCATACTCGTGGCCACGCTCGCGAATGTAGTCTGCGCGCTCGTCGAAGAGCTCTGTGGGGAATGGACCTTCACCTACGCGTGTTGTGTACGCCTTAGCCACGCCCATAACGTTGTTCACGTAGCGGGGTGCGAGACCTGTGTTTACGGGTACGCTCGCTGCTGTGGGACTTGATGATGTCACGAAGGGGTATGTGCCGTGGTCGATGCAGAGCATCACGCCTTGAGCACCCTCGAACAATACCTTCTTGCCCTCCTCCACGAGGCGGTTAAGAAGCACTGACGTGTCGCAAATCATGTGGCGGAACTTCTCACCATATGCGAGGTACTGGTTGTAGATGGTCTCGAAGTCGCAAGGCTCCATGCCGAGTGCCTGAAGCTCGATATTCTTCTGTGCAAGAGCATCCTTGAGGCGCTCTGCGAAGTACTCCTTATTGAGGAGGTCGCCCATGCGGATGCCCACGCGGCTATACTTATCGGTGTATGCTGGGCCGATACCCTTCTTTGTTGTGCCAATCTGGCGGCCACCCTTGAGTGCCTCGTATGCGCCGTCGAGCATAGCGTGGTATGGCATTACGCAGGCTGCGCGGTCAGAGATGAATAGTTTGTAGTCTGTGATGCCCGACTTGTGCAAGCGGTCGAGCTCCTCCTCCAACGATGCAGGGTTGATGACCATGCCATTGGCCATTACGTTTATGATGTGGGGGTTGAAGACTCCCGAGGGTATAGACTGCAATGCAAACTTCTTGCCGTCGAAGACGATGGTGTGACCAGCGTTGTTACCACCCTGATGGCGCACTACGACGTCGGCATCGCCTGCATAGAAATCGGTGATTTTACCCTTTCCCTCGTCGCCCCACTGGGCGCCTACAACTACCAATGTATTGCTCATAGTATAAATATTTTTGTAGCATTTATGCTGCCCGCACCTATGGGGGTGTCCCGCGGGCATAATTTTACGCCTACAAAAGTAGTAAAATTTATTTAACTTCTACCAAATAAAAGGATTAAAGTTATCAACAGGTTATGATATTTTCGATTTGGATGGATAAAAGTGCGGTCAGGATAGGTCCTGAATAGGATGTTTAATGAATTTAGAGAATTTAAGGAGCTTAAAGCTAAACTCCCTATATTCCCTAAAACTCACCCTCCCCAGCCCCTTGCCCAATTTTTTGTTAGAAGGGGTTAGGCTTGGCCTTGATATGAAAAAAGCCAGGATGGGTAGACTGTCCCATTCTGGCTATTGATTGAAAGGTCAAGAATGACCCCTTATCACAAGAAATTTTACTTGATACGCTCGTAGTACTCGCGAGTACGAGTATCAACGCGAATCTTGTCACCAGTGTTGATGAACAAAGGTACCTTAACTGTAGCACCTGTGTTTACAGTAGCAGGCTTAAGTGAGTTTGTAGAAGCGGTATCGCCACGTACACCAGGCTCAGTGTAAGTAACCTCCATATCTACGATAGGGGGCAACTCAGCTGAGAGAACTGTCTCCTTCTCGGTGTGGAACATAACCTCTACGATCTGGCCGTCAGCCATGAGGTCAGCGTTGTTGATGAGCTTCTTGTCGATGTTGATCTCCTCGAAAGTCTCAGTGTGCATGAAGTGTGCACCGAGGTCATCCTCGTATGTGAACTGGTAGGGACGACGCTCTACACGTACCTGCTCGATCTTCTGTGATACTGAAGAGAAGGTCTTGTCGAGAACGTTACCATTCTCGAGGTTCTTGAGCTTTGAACGTACGAATGCGGGGCCCTTACCGGGCTTGCAGTGCTGGAAGTCAACAACGATGAATGTCTTACCCTCCATCTCAACGCACATGCCAATCTTAATGTCAGATGCTGTAATAGTCATAATAAATGTTGTTATTTAGTTAAATTGTATAATCTTAAAGTGTGTGGTTGCTAAGAATACAACCGCGCAAAAATATAAAAAAAAATCATAATAGCAAAATTTATTATATGACTGTCGGTGTGTAGTGGCCGTAGCCGTGGACATTCGTGATATTGAAACCAAAGAGGGGTCGAATACTACATCGTGTCAATATCGCTATTATTGCATAATGCACCTAACATGGCAATGCCACCAAAGTTTAGCGACTCCAGGTATTCTATCTTGTCATGCGTGACACCTCCAAGTGCAATAACCTTATGGTCGATAATACCCTCGTTCGAAGCACGAAGTAGTTCGTTGTGACTAAACTTAGAGTGGTAGTCATGTTTGGATATGCTGTCGAAGATGGGACTTAAAAAGAGATAGTCGCACTCGTTTTTATATTTCACGACCTCCTCAAATGAGTGGCACGAGCGGGTGCGTGTTCCTTGGTAGTTGGAGGGATAGGCGGATATGTTGCTATTAAGGTGGACGCCGCGCAGAGTGTACTCGTGGTATAAAGTATAGTAATCGTGAATGACGATATGCGCCCTCTCTAAGGGGGTGAGTTGCTTCAGTAATTGCATGCAATAGTCGATATTTGCATTGGGCTTTCGCAGATGTACAACATCAAAGCCATTGGCAAGGAGGTGCCTGATAATGGCATCCTCCCCGTCAACAGCAAATGGTTGTGTGATAGCAATTTGTAACATCGCTATGCCTTGTTTAGTCTCTCGATGATGAGGTCGGCAACCTTCTTTCCCGATAGGAGCATACCTCCGAAGATTGGGCCCATGCGGGGTGTGCCACTTACGGCCGATGCCGCCATGCCGCAGACATAGAGACCGGGGTATATCTCCTTTGTGCCATTCACAACCTCCTCCTCGCCCGAAACAACATCCAACGAGCGCTCGCCGATAACATCTCCCGTATCGGTAGCCAGACGTATGCCATTCTTACACGCTACGGTACGGCACATCTCGCTGTCATGGCCTGTGCCGTCGATGACGCACTTAGCCATGATGTTGAGGGGGTCGACGTGCATGCCCTCACGAAGTACGGGTGTCCAGTTTACCACAACGCCGCTCACTGCGTCGTTTTTGAATATGACATCCTCAACGGAATAGCAGTTGAAGATTGTAGCGCCCGCGTGCACAGCCTTGTATAGGAGTGCCGAGGTGCTCTCCACAGAGTCCATGACGTAGAGCTTGTCGTCATACTGCTCGAAGTTGATGTCGAACTCCTTGATGATGTGTAGCGCCTCCTGCTGAACAACAATCTGGTTGAACATCATAGCGCCACCCCACATGCCACCACCTGGCGAGAGTTTGCGGTCGAACTGTGCGACTTTAAGACCCGCCTTTGCGAGGTAGTAGGCAGCGACGATGCCCGAGGGTCCTCCACCCACGATGGCTACATCCAAATCAAGGTTGCGCTCCAACTTGTTGAAGTAGGTGCTGATAATGCCGTGTGATACGTTTCTTTCAATCATAATTGTAATGTTTTGATAGGTTGTTTTTATATATAATGTCTGTGATATCGGCCATTTCATTTGTCGGATTCTCAGCGTTTAGGATGCTGCTACTGAGTGCAATACCATCAACGCCGCAAGCCATGATTGCTGATATATCAGCTTTAGTAATGCCACCAATGGCGACAATAGGTATGCGGATGTTGTGCTTGCGCATCTGGTCTACTATTGCGCGGTAGCCCTCCAGACCGAGTGTGGGAGAGAGGTTTTGCTTTGTCGTGGTGTAGCGAAAGGGTCCACAACCAAAGTAGTCGGGCGTGGCGTAGTGCAGGGTATTTGTAATATCCTCAAAGGTGTTCACTGTGCTACCTATGATGTAGTCGTTGCCAAGGATTTTGCGTGCCTCAGCTATGGGCATGTCGTTCTTGCCGAGATGCACGCCATTAGCACCTATTCGCTTGGTAAGCAATACGTTGTCGTCGATAATAAATGTTGCGCCATGCTCCCTGCACATCCTCTGCACCGCGAGAGCAGTCTCCTCGAGTAACTTCTCCGAGGCATCTTTCATGCGTAGTTGTATCCAGCGACATCCACCCTCCAGGGCTATGCGTGCCGAGTCGATATAAGAGTAGCGGTCGTTGTGGTGTGTGATAAATTGCAGTTGATAGTTATTCGCTCTCATAGACGTACATCTTTTGTGGATTAAAGCCGTGGTTTACAGGACCGAAACCGTGACCTATTGCGATATTAGCACCATTGCGTATAGCCTCGGTTACAAACTTTTTTGCATGAGATATCGCCTCCCTCGTGTTGTAGCCCAGTGCTATGTAGGCAGCAATAGCTGAGGAGAGGGTACACCCCGTGCCGTGTGTGTTGCGTGTAGCGATGGTCTCGGATGTGAAAAATAAGAATTCTGTGCCTGATGGTGTGTTGGTAAATAGAATGTCGCTTTTAGTATCACCAACTTCATGGCCTCCCTTTAGTAGAATAGCCTTTACACCATAACTGAATAGATGTTCGGCTGCACGACGCTTTTGCTCGAATGTTGATATAGGCATATTGGTTAGTGCCTCCATTTCTGGAATGTTGGGAGTGATGAGTGTCGCCATGGATAGGAGACGTTGTTTTAGAACCCTCTCAGCCTCTGCTGATAGCAAACGGTGTCCGCTTGTTGACACTATGACGGGGTCAAGGATGATGGGGATTGAATACTTGTTGAGTGCTTTGGCTAAGGTAATAACAATCTCGGCGTTTGCCAACATGCCAATCTTGATTACCGATGGCGATAGGTCATCTATTACCGCAATAATCTGGTCATGGACAATTTGCGGTGGTAAAGATAGTTGAGAGTGTACGCCGAGTGTATTTTGCGCAGTGATGGCTGTTATGGCAGTTGCTCCATATACTCCGAGGGCGGAGAAAGTTTTGATGTCGGCCTGAATGCCTGCTCCGCCCGATGAGTCCGAGCCTGCTATCGAAAGAGCTACTTTATACTCTTTGCGATTGTTTTTGTAGAGTTCAACCTCGTTGTCGTGTGCGTTTAGAATCATAATGCAATTATGTATTATAAACGAGGTGCCTCATAACAGAAAAACGCACACCTCCAAATAGGGGGTATGCGTTATGATATTATCCACAATTCCTACGGCAGTACTAACTGCATCAGGTTCGAGGGTATAATCTCAGCCAATTAAGGCACCCCTTTGTTACTGCAAATATACAACAATTTTTTTTACGCGGCAAATATTTACGAGGAATATTTGTGCGCAGAATTAGTAATCGAGTGACTTAGTTTCATATTTTCACCGAAAAAATCCCTCAATTCAACAATTACTCATTTCTAATTACTCATTCCTAATTTTAATTTAGTATCTTTGCTCGGTTTTTGAGCTGTGTAGAGTCGTAATTAAATGCTATGACTATGATTGATAAGCAGCATGGTCTGCCCGAGAGTGAGACATTCTCGGCTGACGATAGAAGATTTATGCGAATGGCAATAGAGCTCTCGATAAAGAATATCGACGAGGGTGGTGGTCCATTTGGTGCGGTAATCGTCAAGGAGGGTAGGGTGGTTGCTAAGGGCGCTAACCGCGTAGTTCCCAATAACGATCCCACGGCACATGCCGAGGTTGTGGCGATACGTAACGCCTGCCGCGACTTGTCCACCTTCGACCTTACGGGATGCACGGTCTATACCTCGTGTGAGCCATGTCCAATGTGCCTGAGTGCGATATATTGGGCGGGTATTAGTCGCATATGCTATGCCAACACTAAGCGCGATGCCGCGGATATAGATTTCGACGACTCGTTCATCTACGACCAGTTGCGCTTGGACTACGACCGCCGCAGCATCTGCTGTGAACACTTTATGCGAGATGAGGCTCTTGCAGCATTTCGTAAGTGGGAGGCCACGGTTGATAAAGTAGAATATTGATTTACAAATATTTATAAGACTATGAACCTAAAATATAATGTTGATGACCGTTTGCCGGTAGGGCAGTTGTTGATGTATGCCGTACAGTGGTTTGTGCTCTGCATCGCAGTTGTCTCTACCAGCGTCTTTGTTGCTCAGGGCTCACCCGAGGAGAGGCTCTTCTTCTCGCAGAGGCTCTTTGCTGTTATAGGCATCACGGGCCTCGTGCAGGTGGTGTGGGGACACCGCTTGCCCATTGTCGTAGGCCCTGCTGCTGTGCTTTTAGTGGGTGTAATGGCTTCGCTTTTGGCGGGTGCCGACACTTCGGCTATATATAGCTCTATCGCTATTGGTGGTGTGCTTGTAGGCTTGCTAACTATCGGTGGCCTTATGCGTCATGTGCAGCGCATCTTTACGCCTCGTATCGTTGTGGTGATACTCATGCTTATTGCCACTACGCTTGCCCCAACCATCACGGGTCTTGTCTTTCCGATGCAGGCTTCACATGGCCAGCATATCTTCGGTTTAGCGTTTGCTGTTGTGGGTGTGGTGCTTATGGTTATATTCAACCGCATGCTTAAGGGCGTGGCTAAGAGCCTTGTTATCCCCGTGGCACTTATCGTGGGTAGTGCTGCATACTTCGCTATTTTCGATGCTCCACAGCATGTTGCAAGTGCTGCGTCGTGGCGAGGACTCTTTATCGAGAAGTTTGTCTTCGATTGGAGCCTTGTTGTAGCCTTCGTAATCTGCTATATAGCCCTTGCAATCAACGATATAGGTTCTATGGAGTCGCTTGGTGGTATGCTTGGCATTAAGGATATGGATAAGCGTATGAAGCGCGGTATGCGCGTTACGGGTGTTATGAACGTGGTGGCGGGTTCTATGGGTGTTTTGGGCCCTGTTAACTACTCTATGAGCCCTGGTGTTATTGCCTCTACGGGCTGCGCCTCGCGCTATGCTCTTATTCCCGCTACGCTGATGCTGGCTGTGTGCGCACTCTTTCCCGATGTCATCTGGGTGCTTACGGCTATCCCATCACCCGTCATTGGTGTAATATTGCTATTTTTGATGGGTACGCAGCTCGCAGCATCATACGAAATGATGCACTCTACGCGCTCGGCTACGACCTTTGCCGATGCTCTTACGCTGGGTCTACCAATCATGGTGGCTATGCTTTTCCAGCTCATGCCTAAGGATGTCGCCCCCGCTGTCATTCAGCCTTTGGTGGGCAATGGCTTTGCTATGGGTGTCATCACGGTGATGATTATGGAGCATGTTATCAATCGCTCAAAGCGTTGATAATAATTACTATAGCAATATGCTGATATAATAACATGGCGGAAAGTTGTTAAATAGAAATTGTTTAATTACCTTTGCGCCCTGAATTTTTCACGCAATCACATATATTTATATAACTAACCCAAATTTTTACCAATATGAGCGATTGGTTAAATGGCGTGTTTCTGGGACCCTCAGTAGCACACACAGTATTCATCTTGGCGATTGTCATTGCCTCAGGTTTGGCATTGAGTCGCATCAAGATTAAGGGTATTTCGTTGGGTATGACATGGATACTCTTCACGGGTATCGCCGCAGGCCACGTGCTCCATATGTTTGACGCATCGGAGGCTATTCACCACGACACCCTTCACTTTGTCAAGGAGTTTGGTCTCATACTCTTTGTATTCTTTATCGGTCTGCAGGTAGGACCCTCGTTCTTCTCATCACTCAAGGGTGGTGGCTTGAAGCTTATCGGTCTTGCAGCACTTGTTATCCTACTTGGTGCTGTTGTCACCTATGTTATCTCTTGGATCTCAGGCGAGCCCCTACCAACTATGGTGGGTGTTATGTCGGGTGCTGTTACCAATACTCCAGGTCTTGGTGCTGCACAGCAGGCATACAGCGACTCTGGCATGGCAGACCCCGATATTGCTAACAATATCTCACTCGGTTATGCTGTGGCATACCCCTTGGGTGTTGTTGGTATCATCGCCACAATCATCATCATGCGCTACGTCTTACGCGTAGACTTCAAGAAGGAGGATGAGGCACTTAAGGCGTTGAGCAACGAGGCGCACTTGCCCCACCGCTACTCTGTGGAGTTCACAAACGAGATGCTCGAGGGTAAGACTATCGCTATTGCCCACATGCTTATCAACCGTCAGTTTGTGGTGTCGCGCCTTATGCACCCCTCGGGTGAGATCGTAATGGCCGATGGTAACTCTAAGTTGAGCATTGGTGACAAGTTGCGCGTAATCTGCTCGGAGGAGGATAGTGAGGCGATTCTCGCCTTCTTTGGTCACCCCGTGGAGATGACCGAGGATGAGTGGGGTGCAACCGCTATGCAGTCTACGCCTCTCGTATCACGTCGTATCCTTATCACACGCGAGGAGATCAACGGCAAGAAGTTTTCAGATTTGAGATTGCGTACTCGCTATGGTATCAATATCACTCGTGTACATCGTGCTGGTGTCGACCTTCTTCCCTATCAGGGTATGGAGCTCCAGGTGGGTGATAAGGTGATGGTAGTAGGTCCTGAGGCTGCTGTAGCGCAGGCTGAGAAGGTGTTGGGTAACTCGCTTAAGAAGCTCGATCACCCCAATTTGTTGCCTATCTTCTTGGGTATCGCCCTCGGTGTGTTGCTCGGTACACTTCCACTTTTGAAGGTTCCACAGCCCGTGAAGCTCGGTCTAGCTGGTGGTCCCCTTATTATCGCTATCTTGTTGGGTAAGTATGGCCCACGCTACGGCCTTGTTACCTACACCACTATGAGTGCTAACCTCATGCTCCGCGAGATAGGTCTCGCCTTGTTCCTTGCTGCCGTAGGTATTGGCGCTGGTGAGGGCTTCGTGGATGCTGTTGCTGGTGGCGGTTATAAGTGGGTAGGCTATGGTGTTCTTATCACCGTTATACCTCTTGTTATCGTTGCGCTTATCGCACGTCTCAAGTTCAAGGTCAACTACTACACCATGATGGGTCTTATGTCGGGTGCTATGACCGATCCCCCAGCGCTCGGCTTCTCGAGTACATCTGCGGGTAACGACATGCCTGCCATGGGCTACGCTACGGTATACCCCGTTGTGATGTTCTTGCGCGTGCTTACCGCTCAGTTGCTCATGCTTGTGGCCATCCGTGCCGCAGCAGAGGTAATCCCCGAGGCTGAGGCTGCCGCTCCCGTTGAGGATGCTACGACTATCGTATTGTCTGAGAAGGATATGGCATCGGAGGCAGACGAAGACGAGGTGGTGGACTATATTGAGGAGGTGGACTCACTTCAGCAGAGTGCAGCATTATCATAGTTCATACATATATCGTAAATATCATAAAGCAATAGCGGACACTTTGGGTGCCCGCTATTGCTTTTATTACTCATTGCTAATTATTATAAAGGTGTTACACCGCATAATAAATAACCACCGCTTCGATAACATATCGCAAAAACTTACCCAGAAAGAGCCACCATGCCGTGGGCCAGAATTTAGCCTTGTAGAAGCCTAATACTATGGCGAAGATGTCCCCTACGAAGGGCACCCACGATGCAAATGCTAAGAGTGGTCCCCACCTATCCACGCGCGCCTTCTGCCTAACGATGGTCTCGTGCTTGACCCTGAAGTACCTCTCCAACCACTCGGTCTTACCTATCCATCCCATCCAGTAGCTTATGAGGCCTCCCACCCAGTTGCCGAGTGTCGCTGTGGCGACAATGCCCACAGGGCTACACCCCGCAGCTACGAGGCCCATCAGCACAGCGTCGGAGCTGAATGGTAGTATCGTTGCCGCGAGTAGCGCACTGAGGAACATTCCGAAATATCCCCAGTCGAGAAGTATCAATTCGAGTTGTTCAAGCCACTCCATACATAGAAAATAAGCGTGAGCAAATATAAGGCAAAAACCGATAGGGTGGTGCTAATATGAAGAAAAAATAAAAAAAATGGGGCTTGAATGCTATAAAATTGGAAAAAAATATCTACTTTTGTTGTTGGTTGTGGTAGGTGTTTGCCACACTATGGGTGTAATTCATTGAACCTGAAATATATAACTAACGTTAAACAATCAAATGAAGCGCATTTTGGTCGTAGGTGCCGGTGGTCAGATTGGATCTGAGTTGGTGCCATATCTTCGCTCAATCTATGGTGCATCGAATGTCGTTGCTACCGATGTTAAACACAATGCTGTATTGGCTGAGGCAGGTCCTTTCGAGAGCCTCGACGCACTCGATGCTAAGCAGTATGCTGAGCTTGTAAACAAGTACAACATTGACTCTATCTTCAACCTCGTAGCGCTCCTTTCAGCTACAGGCGAGAAGAATCCTCAGTTGGCTATGCGCATCAACATGGGTGCGTTGGAGAACTCTTTGGAGATCGCACGCGAGAAGAACTGTGCAGTATTCACTCCCAGCTCTATCGGTGCATTTGGTGGCGACTTCCCCCGCGATAAGACTCCCCAGGATACAGTGATGCAGCCCAACACTATCTATGGTGTTTGCAAGGTTACTGGCGAGCTTCTCTCTAACTACTACCACTCACGCTTCGGCGTTGACACACGTTCAGTGCGTTTCCCCGGTATTATCTCTAACGTAACTCTTCCTGGTGGTGGTACTACTGACTACGCAGTAGAGATCTACTACGAGGCTGTTAAGGGTAATAAGTTCGTATGTAACATCGCTCCCGATGTTTACATGGATATGATGTACATGCCTGATGCTCTCCGCGCTACTGTGGAGCTCATGGAGGCAGATCCCGCAAAGCTTAAGCACCGTAACTCATTCAACATCGCAGCTATGAGCTTCACGCCCGAGATTATCCGCGAGGTTGTTGAGCGCCACGTGCCTGGCTTCCAGATGGAGTACAACGTAGATCCCGTTAAGGATGTTATCTCACGCAGCTGGCCTAACTCTCTCGATGACACTTGCGCACGCGAGGAGTGGGGTTGGAAGCCACAGTGGGATCTCGAGTCTATGACTGTGGATATGCTTGAGGCTGTTCGTAAGAAGAACTTGTAATTCTATAATTTCTTGTGATAAGGGGTCATCTGCGACCTCTCAATCAATAGCCAGAATGGGACGTACGTCAAGTACTACCTATTCTGGCTATTTTCATGTCGAGGCCACATCTAACCCCTTCTGACAAGAAATTGGGGCTCGGGGCTAATCAAAGGAGGTGTCTACTTCCGTTCCCTGAATTCCTTAAATTCTTTAATCTCCCTTTTTAATCCTATGTCATAGTATTGATTTTTTAGAGTAAATTTTGTATCTTTGCCCAAACCGCAAATATACGACTTTCATTACTATGACATATCGCAATAGACTATTAATGCTCGCAACATTGCTCGGCACCGTGATGACGCTCGCGCTGCCCACTATGCTATCTGCGCAGGTGGCTGAGCCTGAGGGTGTTGCCGAGGAGCCAACCGAAGAGTGGGTGAAACTTACGCCCGAGGAGTATATCTACCGCTGGCGTGAGATAGCTGTCGAGCACATGGAGGTATATGGCATTCCCGCCAGCATCACCATGGGGCAGGCGATCCTCGAGTCGGGATATGGCAATGGCTACCTCGCGCGCGTGGCGAATAACCATTTCTGTATTAAGTGCAAGGGTTCGTGGACAGGTGCTACGATAACGTATGCCGACGACAACCCTAACGACTGCTTCCGCGTCTATGAGAGTGCCGAGGACTCTTTCCGCGACCATGCCGACTTCCTAAATAGTGGTAGTCGCTACGACTTCCTCTTTGCATATGATGCCGACGACTACAAGAACTGGGCAAAGGGTCTCAAGAAGGCGGGCTACGCCACAGCTGCAGACTATGCCGAGCGCCTTGTCGGTGTTATCGAGCGCTACAACCTCCACCTTCTCGATAAGAAGAATGGCATCAGACAGTATGACGAGTACCTTGCTAAGCGTGCCGATGTAGACCTCCAAGCGCTCAAGGGTAGCACCGCGTCCCAGGGTGAGCTTCCTGAGCATCCTGCACTCCCCGCTGCCGAGGAGCTTAACGACATTTCTACGGCCTATGCAGATAGCGGCATCGACCCCAACAACTTCCGCGTAACGATAAATGCCCATGAGGGCTACAACGTATACCTCACCAATCGTGCACACTACATCGTGGCTAAGAGTGGTGATACGTATGAGTCTATTGCCGAGCTCTTCTTCGTGTCGGCACGCAACCTACGCCGCTTCAACGACGTGGATCGCAAGGCACAACTTAAGGAGGGCGACATAGTCTACATCGAGCGTAAGCTTCCATCGTGGATGGGTGAGGAGTTGCTACACGTAGTGAAGGCGGGTGAGACCATCCACGACATATCGCAGCTCTATGGCATACGCCTCAAGAGCCTCACAAAGCAGAACTCCATGCGTAGCAATGTAACTCTCACGGAGGGTCGCACCATACGCATCCAGAAGTGGTAATAAATAAAAACAACTATATATGAGTACGTTACGAGAAAAAATCCTTGAGGCTATAGTCAAGAAGTCGACCCTCAAGCAGCAGATTTTCGACAACACGTTTTCTACCTTCAACGACCTGAAGGAGACACTCTTCGAGATGGCCTCGGAGATTGATGATGAGCTCGATGGCAAGCTCGACCGCCGCGTGCGTATCGAGTATCGTGATCGTGGTAAGTTCGAGGCGCAGTTGCAGGTGGCTTCCGATATTCTCCTTGTGCAGATGCACACAGATGTCTTCGAGTTTGATTCGAATCATATCATCTGGCAGAACAGCTACGTGCAGCACGATAAGGATAATTCATATGTGGGTGTAATCAACATCTACAACTTCCTCTCCGACTCGCTAAAGTACAATCGTAATGCCGACGAGGGTTACCTTATTGGTCGCATCTTCATCAACCGCGAGAAGTGCTTCTGGGTGGAGGGTAAGCGTCAGACCTTGGTGCGTCCCATGGGCTTTGGTAACAAGAAGATAGACCGCGAGGCACTCGTGTCGATAATCGAGACAGCCATCAACTACTCGCTCAACTTCGACCTCCTTATGCCTCCTTACGAGGAGAACATACGTGTTACAGTTGACCAGTTCAACTCGAAGCTCGATAATTCTAAATTCACAACGGGTAAGCGCCTTAGCTACGACTTCTCAATCGATGATATTTAAGCCGTTAGGAAATATTCGAATAACTAAAACCTAAGACTATATGAAAAGACTATTTACAACATTTGTGATGCTTCTCGCGGCGGCGACTGCCATGGCGCAGGTTAGCTACCTCGAGATGGTTGAGGCGCGTGAGGTGCCTGCACAGTACATAGCGCCCGGCTCGCTCACCCCCGTGGAGGGTACACACCAGTATATGGAGCTCGATGGCCGCAGCGTAGTGCTCTACGACTACAACAAGGAGTCGAAGGGTGAGGTGGTATTCACCACCGACAACCTCATCATGTCGTACCAGAAGTCTCCCGACGGTACCATGGCGATCTACGAGAAGTGGGAGGGTGTATCACCCCGCCAGGAGATCTATCGCCACTCATTCACATCGGACTACTATATCTCTTGCCCCGATGGCTCGACAATTAAGATCGACGACGTGCGCGACATCTCATTCTCGCCCGACAATCGCTTCCTCGCGATGGGTTATAACAACGACATCTTCGTCTACGACCTCACTACCAACGAGATATACAACATCACGTCGGATGGCGAGTGGAACCACATCATCAACGGTACAACTGACTGGGTATACGAGGAGGAGTATGGCTTCACCAAGGCCTACGCATTCTCTAACGACGGCCGCGAGCTCGCCTATCTCAAGTTTGACGAGAGCCGCGTGAAGGAGTTCGAGATGATGCGCTTCGACAACACCCTCTACAACAAGGCATATAGCTTCAAGTACCCCAAGGCTGGTGACGACAACTCTATCGTTACGCTCCATGTCTACGACCTCTACAGTGGCGAGACACGCGAGGTAACAGTAGGTGACAACACCGACCAGTATATCCCACGCATTGGCTACACACCCTCGGGTAACCTCTTCTTCTATCGTGTCAACCGTCTCCAGAACCACTTTGAGGTTGTTATGGTTGAGGCTGATGGCACACAGCGCGTAATCTACGACGAGCAGGATGAACGCTATGTGGAGCGTCCAAATGAGGCTACTATCACCTTCATTGACAAAGACCGCTTCATCGTGCGCGAGGAGACCACAACAGGTTGGTTCCACCTCTACTTACACTCTATCTCTGAGGGACGTTTGAATGCCATCACAGCGGGTGAGTGGGAGGTAACCCAGCTCGTCGGTCTCTCGGCAGATAACCACACAGTATACTACATGTCTACCGAGAAGTCGCCCCTCGAGCGTCACCTCTACTCTGTGAACCTCGACGGCACAAAGAAGCAGTGCTTGCTCTCTAAGCCCGGCTACTGGCGCGTGTACCCCTCAGCAGATATGAAGTTCTTCGCAGCGGAGCACTCTGCTACAGACTGCTATCCCACAGCTGCGGTTTACAACGCTAAGGGTAAGGAGGTGCGCTCGTTGATGCTCGACAAGAAGAGTAATGCAAAGCCCGCATACCAGCGCAACTATCAGACATTCACAACAGAGCGTGGCGATGAGTTGCAGTACTATCTCATCTATCCCGAGAACTTCAAGCCCTCGAAGAAGTATCCAGTGCTCATCACTCAGTACTCTGGTCCTGGCTCGCAGCAGATCGAGAACCGCTACACTACCGACTGGGAGGAGACCCTCGCACGTAACGGTTACATCATCGCATGCTGCGACGCGCGTGGTACAGGCTACCGCGGTGAGGAGTATAAGAAGGTGACATACGGCAACCTCGGTAATGCTGAGGTTGAGGATCAGATCTCATTTGCTCGCCATCTCGCACGTCAGGAGTTCATCGACGCCTCACGCGTAGGTATCTACGGCTGGTCGTATGGTGGCTTCATGGCTCTCGGCTGTGCCCTCAAGGGTGATGGCATCTTTAAGGTGGCTATCGCCGTAGCCCCCGTGACATCATGGCGCTACTACGATTCTATCTACACCGAGATATACAATGGCCTACCCTCAGAGAATCCCGAGGGTTACGACAATAACTCGCCCATCAACTTCGCTGACCGCCTCTCGGATAAGACACGCCTTCTTATCATCCACGGCACCGCAGATGACAACGTACACTTCCAGAACTGTATCGAGATGTGTCGCGCACTCAACCGCTCTGCTAAGCAGTACGACATGATGGTTTATCCAGATCAGAACCACTCTATGCGCCCCAACGACATGGTGAATGTGCGTCAGAAGATGGTGGATTATTGCCTCGAAAACCTGTAATTTCTTGTGATAAGCCGCAATCTGCGGCACATCCCTAAAAGTAGACCACCCAGGGCTGTACTACTTCGTACTATCCCTGGGCGGTCTCTTTTGTGATGCGTCACATCTAACCCCTTCTGACAAGAAATTGGTAGAAGTGCTAAT
>JAFYWG010000046.1 GCA_017558115.1 Alistipes sp. | reverse complement strand
GGTGCCGACTTCGCAATGGCTACCGACCCCGATGCTGACCGCCTCGGTGTAGCTCTCCGCACAGCTAAGGGTGACTACGTATTGTTGAACGGCAATCAGACCCTTGTGTTGCTTATGTGCTACCAGCTCACACGCTGGGCAGAGCTCGGCAAGATTACTGGTAAGGAGTTCGTAGTGAAGACCATCGTAACATCTATGATGCCCGTGAGGCACCGCGAGGCGCGCGTAACTATCAACCCCTCGGATTATAGCATCTGGTACTACTGGAATGTCTTTGAGGCGGATGCACGAGAGGATGAGGTGAAGGCCTATATCGAGAATGCGCTCGAGCGTAGCTACTATGGCGACTACTGGGAGTTTAGCTACTATGAGTTGGCGCAGGGCAAGGTGGAGAGCCGACTCTCGCAGCTTAGGCCAAACACCGACTACAAGATTGTGATTATGCCTATGCACTCGGATAGATTCGCCTATACGGGCTCTATGTGTGAGGGTGGTTTCTTCACGACGAATGAGGCTGTGATAGCCGATATCACCATCACTGCGGGCTTCGATGCATACTACGATGGCGACGAGGTGTATGCTATTAATCCTCAGTATTTTAGTAACTATCAGGGTCAGGTAATCTTGCCCATGAGTGTGGTTATTGATGGCGAGTATAGTGGCTACCTCTACACAATCTTTACCTACCAGGAGGGCTTGGAGGATCCCGCGCAGTTTAGCGACGATATGCTCATCGACAACCTCTACAACGTGGGTGCAAGCTGGTCGCCCGCATACTTCCGTGGTCAGTGGGATATGGAGATGATGATTGCCGCCGTGGCATTCGACTATGCTGATAACCCCAGCCCTGTATATCGTGAGCGCTTCATCTGCACTCGTGATGGTGCGGGTGATGCTCAGGAGTTTGTGGACTATTACTTGGGTGAGATTACACGCGCCGCGATGCCCGCAAAGAGCTTGGTGGTGAACGATGCGACTTATAGCACAATAGCACCAGTCGTGGAAAAGGCCCCCGTGGAGCGTAAAGTTGGAGATGTGTTCTTCGCTCGCCAATAGTTTAATAGACTAAGAAAAAACCAAAATACTAAGGTTTTAGGGCTGTGACCCCGGAGTTTTGACCAAACTTCGGGGTCGCTTGTTATCTCTTTAGTCTCTACGTCGCTATCTATGCTACAAATGGGGCGATTCGTTGAATTTATTTCCACAATGAGAAAGTTTAGCCTATCTTTGTCGCGATTCAAAATAATAATGGAGAGATTTTCTATGAAGATTTTTAAGCGATTTGCCTTGTTGACAGCCGTAGCCTTGGGCTTTGTAGCGTGTGCCAGCGAGGTGGATAACAGCCCCGCTCGCCCCACGGAGCAGATTGAGGAGGTGGGCTTTGCGATGGCAGTGAATACTACGCGCACAGCAATTGGCGAGGATGGCAGAACAACCGACTGGGTGGTGGGCGACAAGCTCGCAGTGTGGGCAATGGAGGCCGATGGTGGCTTCGCGTTGGAGAACACACAATTCACACTTCGCTACTTCTCTGGTGAGTACGATAAAGCATTCTTTACTTCTAACATCGCTGAGATGGCGGAGGGTAACTACACCTACATGTTGAGCTATCCTATCCCTGCGTCAGTAGCTGGCACGGAGGCAACATACACGCTTCCCGCCGAGCAGACTGGTAAGTATGAGGGGCGCTACGATATTATGATTGCAGAGCCCGTAGCGGCTGAGGCGCTCACCTCGGCACAGAAGGTGGAGCTCAACACCATTATGCGTCACCAGATGCACGCCCTCAAAATCACGGTGCCTGAGAAGGATTCAAACTTCGATAATAAGGTTTATGCACTCCAGATTACATTCCCCACGGATGTTGTGGGCGATGTGACACTCGATGTCGCTAACCCCGATGCAGCACCCACATACTCTAATACCTCGAACACCATCACCGTGAAGAGCGATGAGGGTTTTATAGTTGGTAGCGATATCTGGGTATTTGTGCTTCCAGGTATGGTGTCGGGCGATGTAAGCTACAAGATTACTGGTCTTGAGCAGCGTTCGGAGGTTGCTACATACTATTTCGAGCGTGAGTTGGAGCGTGGTCATGTGACACCCGTGCGCATGGCGATGCCCCCATTTGAGAAATATACAGCCTTCCACTTCTCTATTGGCGAGAACTACCTCGGCGAGGAGTTTAATTATTTTACCCTCTACGATAATAACGGTACCAATATGGGTACTTACTATCGTAATGCCGAGAACCGCTACACCTTTGAGTATTCTGGCGAGTTCGACGTTACGCCCTACAACAACACTAACTGGACCTTGGTCTTCGATACCGACAATGCCGTTGTTGAGAATCAGGTAAATATGGGTACATTGAAACCATATTTCGAGCAGAGCATCACTCCCGTGGATGTGCCATACCTACTCTTCGAGGACTTCCAGGATGCAACGGATGCTGAAAGTTATGGAGACAACGATTATTCGCAAAGTGAACGTGAACAGCCAGGTGTTAAATTGAGTGGCTCTCTTGATGGTTGGAATGCTGCTCGTTTCTGGATTAAGCCAGGTGCTGCGCGTATCAATTCGCGCTACCAGTCTGTAAAGATCTTCGTGGCGTTCGCTTCTTCCCACCATGGACGTTTGGATACACCACCGCTTGGCAACAGTTCGCGCGGTCTTAAGGCTGGTGCAAACGTGAATGTGAAGGTCGATTTCGATGCAGCATTGTATAAGCACACAAGCAGTTCACTATCGCTTACCAAAGGTGAAATTAATGTTGCGACGCATACAAATACTTCGAACCCCATTGATGGTATCCCTACAGGCTCGACAGGTATTTCATCGTCATACGATACAACACTTGCCGACTTTGGTTCCACCTTTTATTCAGAGACTTTAGCAGATAACGCTGGCGATAATGACTTCGGTAAGTCGTTCCCAACATATACCGCAGAGTTGCCATCTGTATCGAGCGATACACGAATCGTATTCTATCCTACGCTTTCAACTGCGTCAGGTACGGGTAACACCGAGGTAAACGTCTACATCGATAACATTAAGGTATCTATTGCAAAATAAATATAAACTAAAATAAATCAATAACTTATGAAAAAGTTTTTTACAATCGCATCGCTCTTGGCGTTGACTCTCTCGGCTTGCTCGAAGGAGGCTGCAAAGAGTGAGCAGGAGGGTAAAGGACAGGTGACTATCAGCTGCGTAGCCGAGACTACCGTGGCTGACACACGTGCCAACATCAGCTGTACAACCCCTGCGGCTGAGGATTTTGCCCTTGAGATTGAGGGTGTAGGTCACACCTACAGCGAGGAGTACACCTCGATTGCGGAGTTTAACGCCGACAACTACCTCCACTTCGGTAGCTACAAGGCTACAGTTGTTGCGGGCGACATCGCAGAGGAGGGATTCAACAAGCCTGCCTTTGTTGGTAACGAGGAGTTTGTGGTAGAGGCTCGTAAGGATGTCAATGTCGAGATTACGGCTTCAATCGCTAACGCTATTGTTAAGGTTGAGACAACCGAGAACTTCGAGCGTTATTTCGAGGGTGGTCACACTCTTACGCTTACTACAGCGGCGGGCAATGAGTTCCCTGTAACAGCCCAGAGCGACCTCTTGTTCATCGCCCCTGCCAACTTCACAATCAGCGGTACCGCAACTAAGCAGGCGGCACAGTCTGGCAAGGAGGGTGCCGTTGTAGAGCTTGCATACGACGCAACGGAGGTTGCAGCACAGACACTCTACACCGTGAAGTTCGATGTTGCAGAGGCTGGTAGCGCAACGCTCACAATCACACTTAACGAGACGCTCGTGGAGTCTATCGAGATCGACCAGGAGCTTAACGATAACGCACAATAATTAGGAAAGAGATATGAAATCAGTAGTTAGAATCATGAGTATTGCCCTCGCCTCACTCTTCGTGTTGGCGTCGTGCAACAAGGATAAGGTTGACTATGCTCAGCAAGGCAATGAGACGAAGGAGAACATCGGTTACTTGAGCCTTGCTAAGATGGAGGCTTCGGTGATGGAGGATACCGAGAATATCGAGTCTTCAACACGCGCTGAGGGTGTTGATGTCAACGACTTCGACGTAGTAATCACCAGCAAGGCTGGTGCTGAGGTTGCATCTTTCAAGTATGGCGAGCGCCCCACTGATGCTATTGAGTTGGAGGCTGGCGTTTACACCATCGCTATGAGCTCAGCATCTATGGAGGCTGCAGCATGGGAGGCTCCCGTATACTCTGCAAAGAAGGAGGTTATCATCAACCGCAAAGAGACAACTACCGTAAACGATATTGTCTGCAAGTTGTCTAACATTAAGGTGTCGGTAGCTTACTCTGCAGATATCAAGGATCAGCTCGACCCCGAGTACACAAAGATGACTGTGGAGCTTGGTGCAAGCACCTTGGAGTACGCCTTTACAGAGGAGCGTGCAGGTTACTTCGAGCCTATCGCCGAGGAGAACACATTGAAACTTACGTTCAACTGCCGCTATGTGGGTGAGACCAAGGATATTACCATGACAAATGAGATTAAGGGTGTCAAGGCTGCGCAGTGGCGTAAGATCAATGTCGTAGTGCAGCACGCGGCAGATGGTACAGCTACCATCGGCATCGTTTGCGACACTTGGACATACGACGAGGAGGTGGTATTCGACTCTTCAGCGATGTTGATGGAGGAGATTATCCCCGACGATACAGATGCTCCCGTAATCGTATGGGAGGGTCACGACCTCGATGAGGCTTTCGAGCTTACTGACGACATGTTTGATGCTGACGACAACTTCAAGTCGAACATCAACCTCGACATTACAACTAAAAACCCTATGCAGTCACTCATCGTGAAGGTCTCTTCAGACAATGCTGAGTTCGTTGCTGCATATACTGAGATTATGTCATTGGAGGAGGACCTCTGCGCACCTAAGGCGTCGTCTACTATCCTCAAGATGATGGGCTATCCTACAGATGTTAAGGGTGCAACAACCGCACGCCTCAAGCTCGCTGCACAGACAAACCTTCTTAAGGCATACGAGGGTACACACTCTTATGAGATTACTGTTGTCGACAACATTGGTGCTCGCACAACTAAGACCCTCACCGTAAAGTATGGTCAGAACATTATGCCACAGATTCAGTGGGTGGGCTACGACATCGACAAGCGCCAGGTGATGGGTGCCAACGACACTTGTATGATTCGCATCACAGCACCTTTGGCTATCGAGGACTTCGAGATTGAGATTGTGTCGTTGACACTTAACGCTCAGGAGTTGGAGGCTGTAGGTCTTGCATCTAAGTTTAGCCTTGTAAACTCTACTGAGATGTTTACAGCACTCTCAGGTCTCGGCTTCCCCGTTGGTGACGCTGTCTACCACCAGACACTCATCTCGGAGGATCAGCTCAACATCACTGGTTTCTTGGGTATCCTCAGCATGCTTGGTGCTGGCGACCACGACTTTGTGATGACCGTAACCGATACGGAGGGCAACACTACTACAAAGACCGTGATGATGCGCTTCGAGTAGCATAATTAATGTATAAGGCAATTATGACTATTATGAAAAAGTTATTGGCATTGTTGAGTGTCGTGCTCGTTGTGGCATCATGCTCAAAAGATACAGATACAAAGGTGGAGATGGCATCGGGCGAGGGCGCAATGCGCCTTGGTCTTGCCATGCCCGCCGAGATTGCAGACGAGGATGTAGTTATCAAGGTCTACAAAGTTGACCAGGGCAACGAAAGCCTCATCCGTCGCTACGATGCAGTAGCCGATGTCCCCGAGTACCTCGCATTGCTCGAGGGAGACTACGTGGCAAAGGTGCAGGTGGGCCAGAAGCGCGCCGTGTCGTTCGACCAGAAGTACTACTATGGCGAGCAGGAGTTCGCTGTGGAGCGTAGCGTGGTAACTCCCGTAACTGTAGATTGTAAGCTTCAGTCTACAATTGTTAAGGTTAACTACGACGCTACAGTGGCTGAGAAGCTCAACGAGGGCTACTTCACAACTGTCGCTATCGCAGAGTCGTACGATGCTCAGGCTATCGCTACGGGCGATGTTCACTCTTTGCGCTTCGAAGAGTCTAACGAGGGCTACGTGATGATGCCCGAGGGTCAGACATCACTCTACTGGCACTTCGAGGGCGCTCACCCCGTAGAGGGCGAGATCGTTAAGGAGGGCCTTATCGAGAACGTGAAGCCTGCAGCTAAGTACACCATCACATTGAAGTACTCGAAGGATGCTCCCGGCAACCTTGTATTTGAGGCTACGGTAGATGAGAGCGTAGAGGAGTATGACGATACCATGATCTTTAGCCCCGACCCCACAATCTTGGGTGATGGCTTCGATGTTGGTGAGGTGCAGCTCTCTACAACTGCTACACGTCGCTATAACATCTCATCGTTGGCTACTATTAACATGATGACAATGTCTATCGAGGGTGTGCAGCACAATCTCTTGGAGTCTACTCCCGAGGGCGTAGTTCTCACTAAGATTGACGACGTAACATACACTCTCGACATCAACGCATCGTTCTTCGCTAACGTAGCGGGTGGCGAGCAGTCTATCTCATTCTATATCGAGGATGTTGATGGTGGTAAGTTGGCTAAGGATGTAGTATACAAGGTTCAGGGCGTTTTGCCTCTTGGTGCTGCAGACTACGACCTATGGTTTGCTCGTGCATCGTTCAAGGCCATGGTGCTTGGCAACCCTTCAAGCGTGAAGATTGCTTATAGTGCAAATGGTGGTGATTGGAACGAGGTGGAGGCAGTTTTGGGTGCTGATGGCAACTATGTCGCTCAGTTCGACAACTTCTTTGCTGCAACTACTTACGCTTATAAGCTCGTTGTTGATGGCGAGGACTTCGGTAAGAACCTCTCTATCGCTACGGCAGCTGGCGCTCAGCTTCCTAACGGCGACATGGAGCGTTGGCACACAGCATCATGGGTGCTCCCATATGGCCAGGGTGATACCCCCTTCTGGCTAACAGGTAACGAGGGTGGTAACATGGTAGGTGCAACACTCACTCAGTCGTCAACTGACGTGCGCCCAGGCTCAACAGGAAAGTGCTCTGCACAGCTTAAGTCGCAGTTCGCATCGTTGATGGGTATCGGTAAGTTTGCTGCGGGTAACCTCTTTACAGGTACATTTATGCTTAACGGTATGGATGGTATCGTAACTTTCGGTCGCGACTTCTCTTACACAGCCAAGCCCAAGAGCCTCTCGTTCTGGATGAAGAATAATGAGGGTGCTATCGACCAGGGCTCACACGCTTCAGGTACAGATATCTACACCGTGATGGTTATTATCACCGATGGTACAACCTTCAGCGTAAACACTAAGGATGAGAGCACCTTCCTCAAGGTTGATAAGCTCGAATCAACGCCTGGTGTTATCGGCTACGGCTACATCACAGGTTCTGACTCACGTGCAGAGTGGACCCAGGAGACCATCAACATCACCTATCGTGAGGATATGGCAAACCAGAAGCCTAAGAAGATCGTTGTGTCGTTCACACCTTCTGGCTATGGTGACTACTTCTGCGGTTCTACCAACTCGTGGATGTATGTCGATGATATCGTCTTGAACTATTAGCAAAAATAGAGATAGTGGCGACAGGGGTTGCCACTATCTCACAATCTTTGATTGATGAAGAGATTTTATATTACACTTCTTGCTGCCATGCTCTCTGTAGTGGGAGTCATGGCGCAGAGCACCGATGCAGAGGTCGCAGAGGTGGCAGCACCCGTGGATGTCGTAGAAATGACACCCGATGAGGCGCGTGCCCACAGAGGCTTCTCTACCGATGCAAGCTTCGTGCCACGTGGCCAGTGGATATTTGGTGGTACGGCATCATACTCTAACCACGCTAATAAGAACTACAAATTCCTCGTTATCGACAACATTGACTCGGAGGGATATACTGTAGGTGTGAGCCCCATGATTGCCTATGCTATTCGCAAGAATATGGCTATTGGTGTGCGCTTTGGCTACGACCGCTCGTTGCTCTCGTTGGACAACGCCGCGGTGTCGTTCTCGGGTACCGACATCAATGTCGACTACTTCCACCGCATAAAGCATGCCTACACGGGTACTATCTTCTGGCGACCCTACATTCCGCTGGGTCACAGCAACCGCTTTGCAGTATTTGCCGAGGTGCAGCTCAGCCTCTCGGGTGGTCAGACCAAGGTCGTGGCAGAGAATGGCGTGGTGGATGGCGTGCAGAACTATGTGGGCACCTACTCTAAGAGCTTTGGCGCCTCTATCGCCTTGCAGCCCGGTATCGTGGCCTTCGTTACGGATAACACCGCTCTCGAGCTCTCGATTGGTGTCTTTGGCATCGGCGTAGACCGCGTCACTCAGCTCAAGAACCAGGTGGATAAGGGCGAGTCGCTATCGTCGAACATGAATTTCAAGCTGAACTTCCTCTCTGTGGGCTTCGGCGTATCGTTCTACCTATAAAATGCAGATGCTATGAAGAGACTAATACTATTTATGGTTGCTGCATTTGTTTCAGTAGCAACGCTTCAGGCGCAGGAGACAGTGACGCTTGAGACACCAGCGCAGGAGACAGCGCCCAAGACGCGCTTCTTGCCTATGCGCCAGCGCGTGGATCGCAATATCGGCGACAATAAGTTCGTTTATAAGGGCGAGTTCATGCTTGGTCTTACGGCGTCGTATGGTAAGATTAGCACCGAGAATTCGGACCTCATGTTGCTCCTCAACGATGTAAATATAGGTTTGAGCAGCACTACCGTGCGCCCATTCTTCGCATATGCCTACCGCGACAATATGGCTGTGGGTATCCGCCTCGGCTACCAATATATTAATGGTGGTATCGATAATATCGACGTCAACCTCGGCCTTATTGCCGATGGCTTGGAGGGTCTCAACATCGGCAACCTCGGCTTGCGCAACGAGACCTTCTCGTGGGCTGTTTTCCACCGCAACTACCTCGGTTTGGATCGTCGTGGCATCGTGGGTGTCATCATCGAGTCGGAGTTGTTGGTTAAGACCGGCACATCGCGCTTCACCTCGGGTGGCGAGACTGTGAACACCTCTCTCAGCCGTAACTTCGCTGCCGAGCTCAACGTGAACCCCGGTTTGGCTATCTACATCTTCCCTCAGGTCTGTGTTACGGCGACTGTGGGCATTGGAGGCTTGCGCTACAACAACGTGCGCCAGTACGATGCTGCGGGAAATATCGTAGGTCGTCGTGACCACTCGCGCCTCGACTTCAAGATTAACATTACGGATATTCAGATTGGTCTTGTTACCCATCTGTGGAAAAATAAGAATAAGAAGAAGTAGCTATGCGTAATATATTCAGATTGTTGGGTGTGGGAGCCTTGATGTTTGTTCTTGGTGGCTGCATCGAGAACGATGTTCCCTATCCCGTTGTTAAGCTCGACGTGCTCAGCGTGGAGGCTGAGGGCACAAAGTCGGCACCCGTTGTCGATGCCTCGGCACATAGCATACGCCTCGAGCTCGAGGAGACTACCGATATCCGCAATGTTAACATCACAAAGTTGGAGGTTACTGAGGGTGCTAAGTGCTCTGTTGCCTTCCCTGGTACGTTCGACTTGCGCACGCCTCTCTACTTCACACTCTCTATGTATCAGGAGTGGGAGTGGACCATGTCGGCATCGCAGAACATCGAGCGCTACTTCCGTGTAGATGGCCAGATTGGCGAGTCTGTTATCGATGCTGAGCACTATATCGCTACGGCGTATGTGCCTATGGATACCGATATGAAGGCTATTAACATCACCGCCGTTAAGCTCGGTCCTAAGGATATCTCGACATACTCTGTCGACCCCCTCACGCTCACCGACTTCGAGGGCTCTGTACGCCAGGTTGAGGTGTCGTACCATGGTGATATCACCGAGACGTGGACGCTGCAGGTGGTGCCTACAGATGTAGAGGTGGAGTTTACCGCCGTAGATGCGTGGGCTAAGCGTATATGGCTCTATGCCAACGGCCGTGCAGATGCAGAGCTCGGCTTCCGCTACCGCAAGGCTGGCGACGAGGCATGGATTGAGGTTGAGGATGTCACTGTGGATGGTGGTAGCTTCACAGCATGTGTTGCTGGCCTCGATACACTTACTGCATACGAGGTTGTGGCATACTCTGGCGAGAATGAGACCGAGGTGGTTACCGTTACTACTGAGGATACATACCTACTGCCCAATGCGGGCTTCGAGGAGTGGTCAGTTACGGGTGGCGTTGTGTACCCCTTCCTCGAGGGTGCTGCACCATATTGGAATACGGGTAACGATGGCGCCGCTATCGCGGGCACTACGCTTACTGAGCCTACATCCGATGTTCGCCCCGGTAGCGAGGGCATGCACGCCGCATCGCTCCAGTCTAAGAAGGCATCTATCATGGGCCTCGGTAAGTTCGCCGCGGGTAACATCTTCGTTGGCGAGTTCGGTGGACTCCAGGGCACTAACGGCCTTGTGAACTTCGGTCGTCCCTCTACCGCACGCCCCGTAGCCCTCCACGGATGGGTTAAGTACAACTGCGGCACTATCGACGAGGTGGGCAAGGTGCCTACCGCGCGCCCTGACCTTAAGAAGGGTGATGGCGACGAGGGTCAGATTGTCATCGCCGTGGGTAACTGGACTGCTGCCGAGTATGGCGGTAGCGACGACTGCCCCGTTGTTGTCAACACCCAGGATGAGAGCACCTTCTTCAACCCACGTGGTAAGGATGTCATCGGCTCAGGCGAGCTTATCCTCACCGAGTCTACAAATGGCTGGGTGGAGTTCACCCTCCCCCTTGACTATCGCTCTACCGACGAGATTCCTACACATATTATTATTATATGTACTGGTTCTCGCTTTGGTGACTACTTCACCGGCTCGACGCATAGTTTGATGTTGGTGGATGATTTTACACTCATCTACTAAGAAAACCTGTTATACAACTTCTTGTTATATAAATTCTTGTAAAAATGGGGCTGTCCACTTTATTGTTGGATAGCCCTATTTTCATGTCGAGGCCAAGCCTAACCCCTTCTGATAAGAAATTTGTTGTGATAAGGGGCCATCTACCAGTGTGATAGGGACGATATAGACGATAGAGACGAAAGCGACGAACGGACAAAACGACAAACAGAAGTTTTGAGGTTCGCGTCTGCTTGTCTGCTTGTCTGCTTGTCCTGTCTCTTCGGTCTCTCTTGTCTCTTAGGGAATTTAGGGATGGTCGTCCTTAAGCCCTAAACTCTTTAAATTCCCTAAACTCCTTAATTCGATGTCCTCCTCGCAATGACGTTACGCTGGGTGTACCTTAGCGCGTTCGTTTCGTCTCTTTGTCTCCTCGTCGTAAAATTCCTCACTAAAATTTTATTGAAAAAGTTTGGCGTTTCATCGAAAAAATCCTATATTTGTATCGCATAAGCTGTGGGTAACTATTTGATGATAAACAAATTTGTTGCACGCAACGGCGTAACTCGTTGAGGGAAAGGGGATGTTGTCTCCGCTCTTAACGTGTTTTGTCGGCATTGCACAAGAGTGACAAAAACAATACAAAACATAAACAATTATTAAAACTTAAATCATTATGAAAGCAAAATTTTTAGCTTTTGCTGCCTTGGTGCTTGGATTGGCATCATGTCAGACTGATACCGTAAACGGTGTCAAGGTCGACGCTAATGGTGAGGCCCCTGTAACCATCCAGGTAGGTCTTCCCGAGGAGGCTACCCGTGCTGCTGGTAACGACAGTGCACTCGGTGCTATTGGTAACGTTGATATGGATGACTACGATATTCGTTTTATCCTTGAGGTTTACGATAAAGACAACGCGCTTGCAAAGGAGCGTCAGGTAGTATCTGGTAACGATACTTCAGCATCGTTCACTCTTCGTCTTGTTCCTGGTCGTGACTATAAGTTTGTTGCATGGGCAGACTTCGTTTCTGAGGGTTCAAAGGCTGACCTCCACTACGATACTCATGGTGGTGTCGGTGAGTATGGTCTTAAGGAGAATATTACACTTCTTGGCAATCATAATGCAATGGATGAGACTCGTGATGCATACACACAGATGTTCTATGTAGAGAAATTCGACTCAAAGTCTAATATCTCGATGACTCTTACTCGTCCTTTCGCTAAGTTGCGTATTGTGACTACAGATATGAACGAGTTGTATAGCAATTTGACAGGTGTAACAGTTACGTACACAACAGACCTCTATTCAACTTTCAACGCGCTTACTGAGACTGCAGATAACGTTCGTTCTGTTCAGAAGGTTGTAACTTATGGTGAGAATACAATCTATGCTGGAGAGCCTACAAACGATGGTAAGATGACTTTGTATGCAGACTACCTCTTTGGTGCTGCGGACAATAAGGTTCGTTTCACTATGGATGTTAAAGATGAGACAGATTTCACAATTCCTCAGATTGTATTCAATACAGATATCCCAGTTGAGCGCAACCACTTGACTACAATCTACGGTCCTGTTCTTACTGATGCTAACAATGTTACTGTTACTATCGACAGCAAATTTGAGGGCGAGAAGGTGGTTGACATCTGGGATGGTGAGTCTAAGGAGGAGATTACACCTTCAGTAAACGAGGAGGGAGAGACTGAGTATGTTGTTAACTCAGCTGCTGAGCTTGCTTGGTTGGCAGATTTTGTTAATGGTTTGGCCGCTTCGACATTCGCAACACGTGCGGGCAATGAGCCTGTTCACTTCGTCTTGAATGCTGATATCGACCTTAACAATAAGCCTTGGACTGCTATTGGTACAGAAGAGAATTACTTTACTGGTACTTTCGATGGTAATGGCCACTCTATTAAGAACCTTACTCTTGTTGAGAATGAGGCTAAGGAGGGTAAGGCATATATCGGTTTCTTCGGCTATGCTAAGAATGCAACAATCAAGGACGTAACATTCGAGAACGTGTATATCAATATCCCTTGCTTGGATATCGACCACAGCCAGGGTCACATCGGTGCTGTTGCTGGTTCTTTGGAGGGTACTTCAACTATCGAGAACGTAACTGTTAAGGGTGACATCACTGTTTACACTACTCAGGCTGCTAACGGTGCAAGCCGTGTTGCTGTTGTTGCTGGTGGTAATGCCTATGGCGATGTTACTATGAAGAACGTTCACGTCGTTGCTAACGAAGATAGCTCACTTATCGCAAATAACAACGTAGGTGCTCTTGCTGGTCAGCTACAGGGTAAGATGGTATTCGAGAACTGCTCATCTAACATCAATGTAACTGCTAATAAGTTCTTTGCTGGTGGTCTTGTTGGTATCGCTGCTGGTGACTCTACATTCACTAACTGCCGCACAACTGGTGATATTGCTGTTGTTGCTGGTCGCGAAGGCCGTCACAACGACGAGTACCGCGTAGGTGGTATCGCTGGTGGTTGGGCTGATGGCAAGACTAAGGTTTGCACCCTTACAAACTGCTCTTACACAGGTAATGTATCTGGTAAAAACGCTGATGGTTCAGTTGCTGAGCCACTCGATTACGCTGGTTATGTAGGCCGTGGTTACACTCTTTCAAACTGCGCTGGTAGCAAGGTGGTTATTGATGACACTGAGTATGTTCAGGCATTCGACGATGCGTACGGCGTATACACTGTGAATGGCGTATATCAGGTTGATGACGCTGCTGACTTGAAGGTTATCGCTGCTAAGGTTAATGCTGGCGATACTTTCGCTGGTAAGACCGTAGTTCTCACTGCTGACATCGACCTTAACAACGAGGAGTGGACTCCTATCGGTTCTGCATATGCTGATCATGGTTTCATGGGTAACTTCGATGGTGAGACACACACTATTAAGAACTTGACTATCAAGAAGATTACCACTGACTCAGACGGTTATGTTTATGCTGGTTTGTTCGGTGTAACTGAGGGTGCTGACAAGGATAATCAGAACTACATCAAGAACCTTACTATTGAGAACGTAGACATTGATCTCGATGGTGATATCGTAGCTGCTGCTATCGCTTATCCATACTACACTGCCATTGAGAATGTAACCGTAAAGGGTAATGTATCAATCAAGGGTGGTCACTACACTGCAGGTGTTTTGGCATTCACTCGTCGTTGCGTTGATGCTAAGAATATCTCTATCGTAGGTAACGAGGGTTCTGTAATTGAGGGTGCCCAGACTGTTGGTGGTGTTATCTCTGACATTCAGACAAATGGTGGTTTGGTCGCTAAATACTCTAACTTCGCAGCTTCAGGTTTGACTATTAAGGGTACTAAGAGCGTAGGTGGTATCTCAGGTATTATCTCTAAGCAGACGCTTAATGGTGCTGAGGTTAAGAATGTAACTATCGTTTGCGACGATGTTCGTAAGGGTAAGATTGCAGGTTCAGTTGGCGAACCAGCTGTAATCAATAATGTAGTTGTGGAGAATGTTGCTGGTGCAGGCAACTTCGTAGGCGCTACTTATGATGCAGGTCAGAGCAGCAAGGTTACTGTTAATGCCGTTGTTTATGAGTACAATGCGGATGGTACAATTTCATTTGATGGTAAAACAGTTGTTTCTACAGCAGACTCGCTCGTAGCAGCTTTGGAGGCTGGAAAAGACGTTTTCTTCTTGAATGACATCAAGATTGAGCCAGCTAACATGAGCAACGCTTACGGTACAACTGGTATCAACGTGAAGAAAGGTCAGACTATCGACGGTAATGGCTACACTCTTAATATCAAGGGTGCTGGTGGTACTTGGGATTCAGGTATCAACACTACCGGTGGTATCATCAAGAACCTTACTGTTACTGGCTCATTCCGTGGTATCTTCATCAACCACACAAGCGACTATTCTGAAAAGGTGGTTTTGGAGAATGTAACTATTGGTGGTAATGGTACTGTATATACAATCTCTTGCGATCAGGGCTTGTACCAGGGTATCGAGGCTACTAACTGTACTTTCAACGGTTGGACTTCATTCGCTAAGACTGCTGGTGAGGCTAAGTTCGTAAACTGTAACTTCGGTGAGGGTAGCGGCTACAAGTACTGCCGTCCATACTCAAACACTGAGTTCGTAGGCTGTAAATTCTGCCCAGGCTACGCTGTTGACCAGACTCGTGCAACAGTTACATTCACAGATTGTACTTGGGAGTAGTAATTAACACTCAATAATTTTCTTGCGCTCGGCTTCGGCCGGGCGCTTTTTTTGTTTGTTTTGAGGAAGAGACCAAGGAGACCGAGAGACCGAAGACGAACAGACGAAACCGACGAGCGACGAAACGACGAGCGGACGAACAGATGGCGTAAGCAATGGAGGCACTACACACCATTATAGAATAAATGTGGTGTAATATTTGCAAGTTATAAAAATATAACCTAAATTTGCAGAAAATAGATGAAGATATGCCAACACTACTAACGATTTTCGGGTTAAGATTCTTTTTCTACACCCGTGAGCATGAACCAATACATGTACATGTAGAGCACGCAGATGGCGTGGCGAAATACAATCTCTTAGATGACCGCGTAGAACTGGTGGAGAACAAGGGGCTCAAGCCCGCGTCGCTACGTTTGGCCGAGTCGATATTAGAGGAGAATAGGGTAAACTTCATCCAGGAGTGGAACAAGACATTTAATATGTAGAGGCTATGAAGGTAACGAAGGTATGGTTTGCAGACGATAGGATACACATCTGCACAAGCGAGGGTAAGACCCTCTGGCAGTCGTTGCTATGGTATCCACGACTAAAAGAGGCAACGGAGGCAGAGCGTAACAGCTACAGATTGACAGTAGATGGAATACGCTGGGATAACATTGACGAGGATGTGTCGTTCGAGAGCTTCATGTACGACGAACCCGAGCCCACAGGGCTTGCACGTATATTTCGCGAGCACCCAGAAATAAAGCCTACTGCAATAGCGGCAAGATTGGGAATAGCACAACCTCTATTTTCGGATTATCTGACATCGAAGAAACGCCCCTCGCAGGAGCGACTCGAGATGATAAAGGCCGAAATTAGAAAGGTCGGCATTGAGCTTAGTCAGATATAGTATAAATAGACCTTCAAGGTGCTCTTAGCGCTCGGCTTCGGTCGGGCGCTTTTTTTTGTTTGTGGGGGTGGCGACGAGAACGACAAGGCGACGAGAACGACAAGGCGATATCACTGGTCGCTTTACCCCCCCCCATTCGCCCATCCGCTCGTCCGCTCGTCTGCTTGTCAATTTAACCCGCTCCAAAAAATAATTCTTAAAAAAAATTATAAATTTAGGCACCGTCATAATTGCTTTATCCGTTTAGTTTTCGTACCTTTGTCACGATTTGTGCAATAGAGAGGGGTGTGATGAACTGAAGAATGAATATTCACAATCAAACAACGATAATAAAGTATTGATATACAATAAATTAAAACAATTAAGACTATGATTTACTCACACGAAGTTCAGCAGATGTGCTGCGTGAAGAAGGGTGCTAACCACGAGTCAGCTCCCATCCCTGAGGAGGGAAAATGGGTACGCGCAAAGGAGATTAAGGATATCTCTGGTCTTACCCACGGTATCGGCTGGTGCGCACCACAGCAGGGCGCTTGTAAGCTCACACTAAACGTTAAGAACGGTATCATCGAGGAGGCATTGGTCGAGACTATCGGCTGCTCAGGTATGACTCACTCAGCTGCTATGGCATCGGAGATTCTCCCTGGCAAGACTATCCTCGAGGCGTTGAACACCGACCTCGTATGTGACGCTATCAACACAGCTATGCGCGAGCTCTTCAAGCAGATCGTCTACGGTCGTACACAGTCAGCATTCTCTGAGGGTGGCCTCGTAATCGGCGCATCTTTGGAGGACCTCGGTAAGGGTCTCCGCTCACAGGTAGGTACTATGTTCGGTACTAACGCTAAGGGTACTCGCTACCTCGAGATGGCTGAGGGCTACTGCACACGCATGGCACTCGACGCTAACGACGAGGTTATCGGCTACGAGTTCGTACACCTCGGCAAGATGATGGACTTCATCAAGAAGGGCATCGAGCCCGCAGAGGCATTGGAGAAGTCAAAGGGCTCATACGGCCGCTTCAAGGATGCTGTTAAGTATATCGATCCCCGTCATGAGTAACGAGGGCGTTCGAGAGTTATTAACCATTAAATTTCAGGAAAATTATGGCATTATTTGAGAGCTTCGAGCGCAGAATCGAGAAGATCAACGCTGTGCTTGCACAATATGGTATCAAGTCAATCGAGGAGGCTAAGGCTATCTGCGACGAGAAGGGCATCGACCCTTACAAGATGTGTGAGGAGACTCAGCCTATCTGCTTCGAGAACGCTAAGTGGGCTTACGTTGTAGGCGCTGCTATCGCAATTAAGAAGGGCTGCACAAATGCTGCTGACGCTGCTGAGGCTATCGGCGAGGGTCTTCAGGCATTCTGTATCAACGGTTCAGTAGCTGAGGACCGTAAGGTGGGTATCGGCCACGGTAACCTCGCTGCACGTCTTCTCCGTGAGGAGACTCAGTGCTTCGCATTCTTGGCTGGTCACGAGTCATTCGCTGCTGCTGAGGGCGCTATCAAGATCGCTGAGATGGCTAACCGCGTACGTAAGAACCCATTGCGCGTAATCCTTAACGGTTTGGGTAAGGACGCTGCAAAGATCATCTCACGTATCAACGGCTTTACATATGTTCGCACAGAGTTCGACTACTACACAGGTGAGGTACACGAGGTTGAGACTATCGCTTACTCTGATGGTCTTCGTGCTAAGGTACGTTGCTACGGCGTAGACGACGTTCGCGAGGGCGTTGCAGTGATGTGGAAGGAGGACGTAGACGTATCAATCACTGGTAACTCTACTAACCCTACACGCTTCCAGCACCCTGTAGCAGGTACTTACAAGAAGGAGCGTACGCTCGCTGGTAAGAAGTACTTCTCAGTAGCTTCAGGTGGTGGTACCGGCCGTACTTTGCACCCAGATAACATGGGCGCAGGTCCAGCATCATACGGTATGACCGACACTATGGGTCGTATGCACTCTGACGCACAGTTCGCAGGTTCTTCATCAGTACCAGCACACGTTGAGATGATGGGCTTCCTCGGTATGGGTAACAACCCTATGGTAGGTGCAACTGTTGCGATTGCAGTAGCTATCCAGCAGGCGATGAACTAATCAACTGATTGGTTTAGAATACGATGAAAGGAGCAGACCTTCGGGTTTGCTCCTTTTTTGTATGCGGTTTGATGAGTGTAGTGATGATGTTTGTTTCGGCTTATTTATGTGCTGTGTGGAGTGTTGTTTAGCTTAGATAGTAGTTTGCCTTGAAGTGGGGTTACGATGCGATCAGGGGAGTGCGGATAGCCTTAGATTGAGTGTTGTTGCACCCGTTATGCCCCCAAAGATTTTTACAAAATAGTGCATCTATCTTTGTAAAAAATCACTACCTTTGTGTAGATGAAAATAAAATGCTCACGACACTATGGCAAAACTTATCTCTGCAGACTTGACGAATAATAAATTATGTATCATTAAGTACACTACAACAAATCGAAAGATATTAGGATTTTTTCCAAATTCATTTGATGCTAAAATATTATCAAACACATATCACATTAACGGCGAAATTATCTTTGAAAAGCCGATAACAAAGCTATGTGGATTATTATCTATATCTAATAAAGACCTTACAAGCATATTGATTCCGGATAGTGTAGAGTCAATTGATGACCGTGTATTTGTTGGTTGTACTAACCTTGAAAATTTTAGAGGTAAATTTTCCTCAGTAGATGGACGTTGCTTAATTCAAAACGGGAAATTAGTATCATTTGCAAGAGTAGGTATTACCGACTATACGATTCCTAATTCTGTTACATCTATAGGGAATAGAGCATTTTCTAATTGTACAAATCTTATAAGCATCAATATTCCTAATAGCGTAATATCTATTGGAGAGGAATCTTTCTACGGTTGCACTAGTTTAACAAATATATCTATCAGTAATAATGTAACTGATATTATGCGAGGTGCATTAGAAGGTTGTAAAAAACTGACCAATATACTTATTCCCAATAGTGTGATATCTATTGGAGAGCGTGCATTTTCTCATTGTGAAGGTTTAGAAGAAATAGTAATTGGCAAGAACGTAAAGACAATTGGAGATAATGCATTCTACTATTGCGAAAGAATTAAGAGTATAACTATTCCGGACAGTGTTATCGCAATTGGGGCAGAGGCATTCAAATATTGTTTTAGTCTTATAAGCATAACTCTATCCAATAGTTTAACTACAATCGGTAAGAGTGCGTTCCGTGCGTGTGGCATAACTAGTATAACCATACCTAATAGTGTAATGGACATTGAAGAATGTGCATTCGAATCTTGTTTTAAATTATCTGAATTTAAAGGGAAGTTTTCATCACAAGATGGACGATGTTTAATTATTGATGGCGTTCTAAATTCATTTGCACCTGCTAAACTCCACAAATACACAATACCTAACGATGTGTCAACGATTGGATATAGGGCTTTCTCTAAATGCCCCATACATAATATCACTATTGGGAATAATGTAACAACAATTGGAAATAGTGCATTTAATGAATGTAAAGAATTGGAAACTGTAACTATCCATAATGGTGTCAAGACAATAGGTGCCGAATCTTTTTACATTTGCAAAAAACTTAGAGATATAACCATTCCTACTAGTGTGACATCTATTGGGGATAAAGCGTTTGTGTGTTGTGAGAGTCTAGAAAATGTAGTTATACCAAACAGTATAACAACAATTGGTAATGAATCATTTATGGCCTGTGAACGCATTGCAAATATAATTATTGGAGATGGCGTTACAACAATTGGGAATGCTGCTTTTTGTTGTTGCAAAAGCCTTACTAATGTAGTAATACCAAGCAATGTTACAACCATTGGAAAACAGGCATTTCGGGGGTGTAGAAACCTTGCAAATATAACCATTGGAGAGGGCGCTGTAGATATAGGTTGGACTGCTTTTATGGAATGTAACATAAAGACAATCATTTGTTGCTCTAGAATTCCACCACGAATTAATAACTCTTTTGGGGAATTTGAGAATCTTATTGTTCCAACGGGTTGCGAGGAGGCGTATGCTAATTCGGATTGGGGTAAGTATCTCGAGTAATTAGCGATGTAATCAGCAAGAATCTTTATTCTTGAATTTGACTCTTACATTTTCTATATCCCGTTGTGCACCCAAATTGCACCCCAGAATTTTCCTGAGTTATCCTCTCATTCTTGCTATATAAAATTAAAAACAATGCAAGACTATGAGTGCAAGGATAACGATCCGATTTTACATAGTACTACTGGTCGCATGCACTCTGACGCACAGTTCGCAGGTTCTTCATCAGTTTAGTCGTACCGACTTTTCCTCCTTCGCACCTCGGCATAGCCTGCAAGCAGTCTCTGCTCTCGGTTTGTCGTCGGCTCCAGCACACGTTGAGATGATGGTTCCTAAAGTATGGGCAACAACCCTATGGTAGGTGCAACTGTTGCTATCGCAGTAGCTATCCAGCATAGATTCGCAAAATAAGGCAGACACCTCCCACCCCAATAAAAAATCCCGACAATGAGTCGTACGCAAAGTACTACCCATCGTCGGGATTTGTTTCTTTAGCTACCCTACCTTGCAAGTTGCTTATCTATGCTTTTGCGTGCTTTTGCCTTTGCGTCGGCGAGACGTTTTTGGGCTTTTTGCTTAGCTGCGTCGTTGGCGTTCTGCATAGCGTCGTAGAGCGACCAAAGGTTGAGCTCGGCTGTAGCACGCTTATGTGCAGCGGTGTAGGCTCGAGCACGAGCATCGGCATCAGCCTCGGTGGTAGCATAGGCATGGCTGTAGCCCTGCTTGTCGTTCCAATGGCCACGGGTAAAGTCGGGGAAGGCAACAGATGCGCAGTTGTTATCCATCGAAAGCGCACCAAGCTCGGCAATACAGCACCACTCAGCCATATCGTAGACATCCATATCGAGGGGCAAGCCATTCTGCAAGCAGTAGACAAGGCGGGCATCCATGATGTAGTCCATGCCGCCGTGGCCCATCTCACGACCCATCTCGCCAAACTTAGCGAGGATTGGGTGGTAGTACTCCGCCATGAGGGCATCACGCTGCTCGGCGCTAAGGAAGCGGTGGGCATTTATATCGTCCATCTGAGGCACTGCCGTTCCACGCAACACATCTGCCGAGAGGGCAAGCTCGGGTGTTGGATATTTCGTAGCATAGCCCTTAGTGCCCGTGAGCTTGAATAGACGGTTATAGGGCTGTGGGGTCATCACGTTGTGCTGTATCTCCACCACCCTGCCACGTGCCGTGCGCAGGAGCGTTGTCGTATGGTCTCCATTGCGGAATGTGGCGCACTCTTCGCCCGTTTTTGCCTCGACGAGCTCCTTGCCCACAAAGCTCTCGGTGTCCATAGCCACAAGCGTTGTAAACCTATCGCCACGGTGTATGTTCATGCACTGTGCCACAGGTCCGAGGCCGTGTGTGGTGTAGAGGTCGCCACGATTCTCCATATTATATTTAAGGCGCCAATGCAGCTCGTCGCTATCCTCGTCATCGGGGTCGAGCCAATAGGCATCCCAATATGCATCGAGGGTGTGGATATATGCGCCCTCGGCACGTATTATCTCGCCAAAGAGCCCCTGCTGCGCCATGTTGAGCGCCGTAAGCTCGTAGTAGTCGTAGCAGCAATTCTCCAAGATGAAGCAGTGTAGGCGGTTTTTCTCTGCCAAATCTATCAAGCCCCAACACTGCTCGAGGTTCATCGCCGAGGGCACCTCGATGGCGGTATGCTTGCCATGCTCCATGGCGCACACAGCCACGGGATAGTGGTGGTTCCAATCGGTGGCTATGTACACAAGGTCGATATCGTCACGCTCGCACAGCGCCTCGTAGCCCTTAGCGCCGTGATACACATCTGCGGGCATCATGCCAGCACCACGCAAAAACTTCTGACACGCCTCGGCACGCTGCCTATCGTAGTCGCACAGCGCCACTATCTCGACACCAGGGATATTGCAAAAGCGCATCACAGCCCATGGGCCACGCATACCAAGGCCCACAAATGCCACACGCACATGCTCCATAGGCTCTACTGTTAGTCCCAAGACATGCTCCTGGCCCTCGGGGCGTGCGGGGCTATCCACAACGATAGTACCACCCTCCCAATGCCATACGGTTGATTTAGATAGCGACTGCGCCTCTGCCACGCTGAGCGACATGGCAGCAACAACGATACAAAGAATGATTTTGCGTAGCATGGTTACACCTTTTATGATTATATAGCAAATATATGAAAATTTATTTGAATTGTTGCCATTCTAAGATTATTTCACTACATTTGTCATTGACGATAACATCTTGACACGATGGCAAAAAAGAAGAAGACAAAGAAGCATACTAAGAAGAACACGACAAAGAAGGCGACGATAATTATTCTCTTGGGTGTCATGCTACTTGGCGGTGTGGTGCTATATCATTATAGAGATACGGCACAAAGATATTTTGCAGAGATTGTGCATCGCATAGAGAGCCGACTTACCACAACCACAACGCAGTGTAGTGCCGATAGCCGCTACGTGAGGATGTTTAACGACATCAACCCTCTACACCTTAAGGCGGCCAAGGATCTCGGATTAGAGAGGCCCCTCGGCAGTCGTAAGGAGGCAATAGGCGTAAAGAGAGAGCTGGTAAAGATTAAGAGCAACAAGCGCTACAAAATCGACGAATTGACCCACTCTATACCCTACTTAACGGAGGGTGCTGCCGAGCTTCTTAGCCTAATTGGCGAGGGCTTCATCGCCGAGCTTAAGAGCCAGGGCATAGCCTCGCACCGCATAATAGTAACGTCGGTGCTCCGAACCGAGGAGGATGTCGAGCTGCTACGCAAGTCGGGAAATATGAACGCCTCGCAGAACTCGGCACACTGCTATGCCACGACATTCGACATAACCTACGCACGATACGATAAGCGAGGATTTTCGGGCAGGGAGGCAGATGTTGAGACCCTAACCGAGATACTTGCCGACGTACTACAAGAGCTTAAGAAGCAGGATAAGTGCTACGTGAAATATGAGGTTAAGCAGCACTGCTTCCACATAACATCGAGAATATAAAGCCACAATACACTATGAAGAGGATTTCATACATTTTAGTAGCTATGCTATTTGTAGCATGCATCTCGCAGCAGACAAAGAGCAACAACTCCACTGAGGAGCCTGCTCCCGCCGAGCAGACCACAACTACCGAGCAGAGCGAGCAGGAAGAGCCTGTGGAGCCAACCGACAGCCTTGCCGCATCCGAGGCGATTACCACGCCCGAGCCAAGCAAGGAGGCAGCACCCGCAAAGGAGGTTGAAGAGTTAGACCCCAACAAGAGGATCAAGCTCATCGAGAGTGAGCTCGTAGCGCTATTTGTTGAGCTCGAGAAGGCCGTTGGCAACTATAATGCTATAAATGCGTGCAAAGATAAGATTAACGAGCGCCTTGGCATCTACCTACGCAACCCACAGACATATAGGCATGATGTGCCCGAGCTAAAGAGGCATATGTCGATAGTTCACTTCCCTCGCCTCGGACACAAGATCTACTCTTACTCCTACTACGAGGGTGGCACCATGGGCAACACCTTTTGGTACTTCATTCAGTATCGCACGAAGAGTGGCGAGGTGGAGTATATCCCCTTCCGCAACGACCTCTCCTTTGGTGGCGGCAGCTACGAGTTCACCGAATTTAGCTACAACAACAAGCAATACTACTTTGTAAAGAACCTCAGCAAGAGCGACAGCGTGAGCTGGAGCTACCGCATAGCGGTGATCACCATCGACGATGGCGTTGTAAACTACCACACCGAGCTCTATCCTAAGGAGATAAACTTCGAGCCCGAGATGGAGCGATACGAGGCGTGTGACGACAATGGCGAGCCTATACCTGGAGGTGACGATCGTCCCTGCTACTTCTTTAAGGCATGCGGCACCGATCGCTCCAACAAAAACGTTGGCGTAGAGTTCGACCCCGAGACCCTAACCATCACCGCATGGGATTGTGCCGACACAGCAGAGAGCCAAACCGGCGCAACCACAAAATTGGAGTGGAAGCTCGGAAATAATTAGACAAATTTGTTGCTGTCGAATTGTGGCGCAACACCATTAAAAGGGCAGAAAATAGTTTCGAGCGACAAAGATTTTGGCAAAAAAGAGCGATTTTTCAAGAAAAATTGAAAAAAGTTGCAAAAAGTTTTGGAGATTAAAAAAAAAGCTATACCTTTGTCGCTCGAAATGGAAAACCATTCACGGGATGTAGCGCAGTCCGGTTAGCGCACCTGCTTTGGGAGCAGGGGGTCCCAGGTTCGAATCCTGGTATCCCGACTTATTTTAAAACAATGCAGAGCAGATGACTTTTCAGTCATCTGTTTTGTTTTTTGTATCGTTACCTAAGAGCAAGCTCTTAAAACGCTACAAACAACAAAAGACTACGTCCACTCTGCATTGGCGGCAAACCAGCATTACTCACTTAATGCAGGTTGAGCCGATAATGATTTTTATTTATAGGCTGATTGAATCAGCCAAAAAGGTATCGGCTCGACAGCTAAAGCCGTTCGAATCCTGGTATCCCGACTTATTTTAAAACAATGCAGAGCAGATGACTTTTCAGTCATCTGTTTTGTTTTTGTGTATATACCAACGTTCCATTCAACGGCGGACTTCTAAACCGCACCACCCCGCTTTGGCATAGTTTGTGAACTCTCGGCTGAGTGAACATTTAAAATTTACAAGCTATGACAAACACAAAGAACACTTCAGCAGCAACTCCGGTATATGGCTCGGAGGAGATGAAACACTCAGCACCATCGCAGACAATACCTGAGCACTCAACAACGCCCGAGATTGCCTACCGCATGGTCAAGGACGAGACCTATGCCGAGACGCAGCCACGCCTCAACCTCGCAACATTCGTAACAACATACATGGACGACTACGCCACACGCCTGATGAACGAGTCGATAGCCATCAACTATATCGACCAGACGGAGTATCCACGTGTGGCGGTTATTGCGAGCCGCTGCATAAACATGGTTGCCAACCTATGGAACAGCCCCGAGCAGGCAGAGTCGAAGACGGGTGCTGTGGGCATCGGCTCGTCGGAGGCGTGTATGCTTGGTGGCGTGGCGGCATGGCTACGCTGGCGCAAGCGCCGCATCGAGGCGGGCAAGCCCCACGACAAGCCAAACCTTGTGATAAGCACGGGCATGCAGGTGGTATGGGAGAAATTCTGCCAGCTATGGCAGATAGAGCTGCGACAAGTGCCCCTAACACGCACCAACCGCACGCTATGTGCCAAGGAGGCACTCAAGATGTGCGACGAGAACACTATATGCATCGTGCCTATTGCGGGCGTTACGTGGACAGGCCTCAACGACGACATAGAGACACTCAACCACGAGCTGGATGCCTATAACAAGATGACAGGCTACGACATACCTATACACGTTGATGCTGCGTCGGGAGGCTTCATATTGCCATTTATCAACCCCGAGCACAAGTGGGACTTTAGGCTAAAGTGGGTCAAGTCGATATCAACCTCGGGCCATAAGTATGGCTTGGTGTACCCTGGCTTGGGCTGGGTGGTATGGCGTGACAAGAGCTATCTTCCCGACGAGATGTCCTTCTCGGTGAACTACCTCGGTGCTGAGGTTACACAAGTGGGTCTTAACTTCTCACGCCCCGCAGCGCAGATCCTGGGTCAGTACTACAACTTCTTGCGCCTCGGCTGGGAGGGCTACCACACCATACAGCGCAACGCCATGGACATAGCCACATACTGCCACGAGCGCATCGGCAAGATGGAGTGCTTCGAGGTGTATAACGACGAGGTTGTCAATCCACTGTTTATATGGAGCCTCAGCGAGGAGTACGAGCGTAAGGCTAAGTGGACCTTGTACGACCTTCAGGCGAAGCTGCAGGAGAGCGGCTGGATGGTGCCTGCCTACACCATGCCTAAGGATATCGAAGATATGGTCGTTATGCGCATCGTTGTGCGCCAGGGCATGTCACGAGATATGGCAGATATGCTGCTCAAGGATATCGAGAATGCCGTTGCCGAGCTCGACAAGCTGAAGCACCCGACACTCACGCGCGAGAAATACGCCCGCCAAGAGAAGCAACACGGCAAGGTGTTTACGCATTGATAAAGGGGGTGATAGGGTCAATAGGGTCGATAGGGTTAGTAGGGTCGATGAGGCGAGGGTATCACAAACCTATCTTCCCTATTTACCCATATTCCCTATCTTCCATACACCCCTACCATCCAAATTAGCGCAGAAATAGGGAGCTTAGAGAGTTTAAGGAGTTTAGGGATGGCGCTATCATCAGTTATTAATTGGTAGAGGATTAAGACCTTTAGGACCTTTGTCCGTGACCATCTTAATGGTCCTAAGGTCCTAAGGTCTTAAGGTCCTCAAAACTCCACTTCACTAAGCGCACTAAATTTGTTGTCAGAGTGGTGTAGCAGTGGCGCTGACATGAAAAAGCTCCGGATGGGCTGTACTTGAAGTACTGCTCATTCGGAGCTTTGATTGAGAGGCCGCAGATAGCCCCTTATCACAACAAATTACTTGTTGCGATAAACAATCTTTACCTCCGTTTGATTCATAGGTATTAGCGCATCGCTTTTATATTCGGTCTCTTCAATTATATTTCTTGATGAGTCGTATTTATAAATATTCTTACCTTCCAACGAGCCATCAGAGTTGTAATAAGCATACTCAACCTCATTTCCAAAGGAGTCGTATTTATAAATACCCTTACCATAAAACGAGCCATCAGGGTCGTAATAAGCCTCCTCAATGATCTTTCCATAGGAGTTGTATTTATAAATACTCTTACTATCCAACGAGCCATCAGAGTTGTACCTAGCATCCTCAATCTTATTTCCAGAGGAGTCGTATTTATAAATATACTTCCTCTTCAACGAGCCATCAGAGTTGTATTCAGCATACTCTATCACATCTCCAGCATTATTAAAGCAATACTTATACTTACCTTGGACATCACCTCTAATAACCTCGCCAAATTTATCCTGCAACTTATACCCTGTTATAGTTACAGACTCTACATTGCCATAGAGTAAAAAACCGCCATACCAATTTTGACGCTCGGGAGCTTGTGCATTTGTTGTAGCTATTGAGCTACATAGAGCAACGAGGGTAACGGCTACGAGTAAAAATAGACGTTTCATAGTAGTTGTTTTAAGTTATGATTGTAGCAAAGATACGAAAAAAAGTGAGAAAAACAAAAGGTTGAGGGCAAAAGTTTTGGGTGGTTTGCACGGGATTTAATTAGGAGTGAGTAATAAGATTAGGGGTGATAGGGTCAATAGGGTTAATAGGGTTAATAGGGTCAATAGGGTCGATGAGGTGAGGGTATCACAAACCTATCTTCCCTATTTACCCATATTCCCTATCTTCCATACACCCCTGCCAACCCAAATTAGCGCAGAAATAGGGAGCTTAGAGAGTTTAAGGAATTTAGGGAGTTTAGGGATGGCGCTATCATCATTTATCTGCAAAGCACAACCACTCCCTAAATTCACTATACTCCCTAATTTCACTATACTCCCTAATTTCACTATATTCTCTCTCTGCTTTGCCCCTGCCCCCATCACTAAGCACCACTACCCCAATTTGTTGTCAGAAGGGTGCCGAGTGCTACACTCGGCAAAAATCCCGACGATGGGCTGTACTCGAAGTACTGCTCAT
>JAFYWG010000045.1 GCA_017558115.1 Alistipes sp. | reverse complement strand
GGCAGGCTCATTTCTGTGAGAAGTTGTATAACAAGAGCTAATTTTAGGCTTGCGAAGCTCGAAAAAGCGGAGTTTACTCGACGTAAATGAGCATTTTGAGAGCGAGCGTAACGACAAAGTAGCCTTGTTAGACAGCTTCTTACTGTTTATTATACCTATATAATTACTTAAGGGCGTCGAGCTTCTCCTTGAGCTCACCCTTACCCTTGCCACCGAGCTCTACAACGGGTAGACCCTCCGTGGGGATAAAGACGAGTGTGGGGATTGAGCGCACCTTAAAGAGGCGTGCAAGTTCCTCCTCAGCATCCACATCCACCTTGTAGATGTCGACCTTACCCTCGTACTCTGCTGCAAGTTCGTCGATAATGGGTGAGAGACGCTGACATGGACCGCACCACGATGCGTAAAAATCGATAAGTGCGGGGCGCTGGCCAAGGAAGCGCCAGCCGTTTGCCATCTCGTCAATCTTTGCTACTCGGTTTTCGAAACCACCCTTTGTCAAATGTATTGTTGCCATAGTTGTATTTGCTTTTTAGTTGTTATTGTTATTTTGTTGGTGCAAAAATAGGGCAATAAAATTAAAAAGTCAAATTGTTATTTTTTATACATATATAGGCAAAAACGATAGCACGAAAACTGAGCCAACGAAACACCATACCCTACCCCCATAACCCACTTTCTTGTCACAAGTCGTGAGATGTGGTACATCGCAAAATAAACCACCATAGGATAGTACTGCCTATGGTGGTTTATTTGGGGATGTGCCGCTGATTGCGGCTTAAAGAAATTACAATAGTTTTTTCTTGGAGGGGATGACCAAAAACTCCTTAAGATAAAATGGCTCAAAGTAGGCCATATCCTCAAATTTTTCGGCGTTGAATGCCTGCTCAGCAAGGCCTACAATACCACGTGCTGAGGGCAATACGCTAACAAGGATAGCATCAGGAAGCGCCTCTGTACACTTTCCCGCACCATTACCAAAGATTACAATCTTACCCTTCTCGCGCCATGATGATAGGCTCTCGGGGGTTATGATCTCTGCGGTGACATCGGATAGCTCTGCGCCATTGGTATCAAAAACCTGAGTATACACCTCCATGCGGCGTGCGTCGACCATGGGGCAGAGGTAGGCATTTGCCCAGTCGCCCTCCTCAATATCGAGGATGCCTGCGTCATAATCCTCGCGTGCCACCTCCGTAAGTGCGTCAAGTGAGCCTACAGCGATAAGGGGAATGTTGAGTGCATAGCACAGACCCTTGGCAAAGGATACGCCAATGCGGAGACCCGTGTATGAGCCAGGACCCTTGCCTACAGCAATAGCATCGAGGTCTGCGGGCTGCACACCCGTCTCGCGTAGTAGCTCATCGACGAAGAGTGCCACCTTCTTGGCGTGGTCACGACCCTCGTCGCTCTCGCGTAGCGCCATAAGCTCGCCATCGTTGGCAAGAGCCACGGAGCATACATCCGTACCTGTCTCAATAGATAGTATTAAAGCCATATATATTTATATTATTATCTGCGGTTAACCTTCATCGCCTTGTCCATCTCGCGCTTCGCATCGTTCTCCTTGATGTACTCGCGCTTGTCGTATGCCTTTCGGCCACGTGCGAGGCCTATAGCCACCTTTGCCAAGCCCCTATCATTGAGGAATATGCGTAGTCCTACCACCGTGAGGCCACGATCCTGAAGCGAGCGCTGCAACTTGTTTAACTCCTTGCGGTTGAGCAGAAGTTTGCGGTCGCGCTTAGGTACATGGTTATTGCACGTACCCCATGTGTACTCAGCAATGTTTACGTTGCGTATCCAAAGTTCGTTACGCTCGAAGTAGCAGTAGGAGTCTACAAGCGACGCCTTACCCAAGCGCAGCGACTTTATCTCCGTACCCACAAGCACGATACCCGCGATGTACTCCTCAAGTATCTCGTAGTCGAACGTAGCGCGCTTGTTTCGTATGTTTACATTTTTATAGTCTGCCATATTATCATTTTACGCGGTTACACCCCTATCTCGGGCACAAGTTTTGCTCTTGCCGAGGTGGGTGGTCCGGATAAAGGTAATTAATTCTTTTATCTTTGATATGTTTTACACATCTTTTAAGTTTATTTTCTGTTTGCACACCGCCCGCGTAGTGATACGTAGGCACCCGGGCCACCTTTTTTATATCAAGCGTCCCATCTTCTTGGCTATGGTCACACGTGCTGCCTGGTACTTGGCCAGCATCTGCATCGTAGCCTCCAGGTCCTCCTCACTACCGAGGCGTGCCTTGAGTTCCTGAATGTGCTTGTCGAGCGTGCGCCACTTGAATAGCACCACAACCTTGGGCACACCCTCACTTAGTTGCTCCTCATCACTGGCCAAGTGCACCTCCTTCTGCTCCCATATTTTGCTTATCACGTAGCTATCATCCGACGTGAGCAGGTCGATGCTCGTCTTGCAGATGGCGGCATTGTGGTGGTTGATGAAGGTGTGTGGTGACACCTCGACGCCCTCACCCAAGCGCTCCCACTCCGCGCGGTAGACCTCTACGATGCCCCTGTATGGCTCAATTTCGAGGTTTAGACCATCGGCATCAAGCTCATCGAAGATGTAGCTTGCAACGTTGTATGCCACATCCTCCTTACCCTCCTCGATTACTATGTCGAGGTGGCCATACTTAAGCAAGTATTTTGTTATCTCGCGCTCCAACGTCTCCTGCGTAGTACCCGCCGTGAAGCCCTTGTGTGCTGGCTCCGTAATCTCTGGCTTGGCAACATACAACGACTCGGGCGTAGCCTGCTGGCGCTCGCGCATCTGCTGTCGCTGCAGGAAGTTTACAGCCTCGGGATCACCCTTTATGGCATCGATATTACGCGCCACGGCCACAGCCAGCGTCTGCTGCTCGGTATTCATAATCTCGGCACAGTAGCGCACATACTCCGAGCGCTTAATCTGGTCGGGGATAAGGGCTATGGAGTGCACCATATCGTTTATGGCCTCAGTGCGCTTTAGCGGGTCGTTTGTCGCCTCACCCAAGAGTAAACGCGCCTTGAAGGCAAGGAAGTCCTCAGCCCTCTCTGCTATATATGCTCGTAGCGCCTCCGACGTATTGGCACGTGCAAAGGTATCGGGATCGTGCTCCTCGGGAAGCAGCACGATGCGCACGTTCATGCCCTCCTTAAGGATAAGATCGACACCACGCAACGCCGCCTTAACACCCGCAGCATCGCCATCGAACATCAGCGTTATGTTGTTCGTGAAGCGGTTTATGAGACGTATCTGCTCTTCGGTAAGCGACGTACCCGACGATGCCACCACGTTCTCCACACCCGCCTGGTGCATAGAGATAACATCGGCATAGCCCTCAACAAGGATTGCATAGTCCTCCTGCTGTATCGCCTTCTTGGCAAAGAATAAGCCATATACCTCGCGGCGCTTATTGTATATCTCGCTCTCGGGAGAGTTCTGATACTTCGCTACCTTCTTATCGGTGCGTAGCGTGCGGCCACCGAAGCCAACCACGCGACCCGAAATGTTGTGTATGGGGAACATCACGCGGTCGTAGAACCTATCGCGCAACGCTCCATCTGTCTCACGCTCGATAGATAGACCTGTCGAAAGTAGAAATTCGGACTTGTAACCCGCAGCACGGGCATCTGTCGTAAACTTATCGTTTCGCGAGGGGCAGAAGCCCAAACCGAAGCGCTTGATAGTGCCATCGGAGAAGCCACGGAGCGACGAGAAGTACGAGAGACCCACGCTGCGTCCCTCATCCTCATAGTGCATATATCGCTGAAAGTACTCCGCAGCCCACTGGTTGAGTGCAAACATACTCTCGCGGTTGTTGTTGCGCTCCATATCCTCCGCCGTCATCTCCTCCTCCTTGACGGGGATGCCATAGCGCTTGGCGATGATGCGTAGTGCCTCGGGGTAGGTAGCACTCTCCTGCTCCATTACGAAGTTGATGGCGTTACCACTCTTACCACAGCCGAAGCACTTGTAGATGCCACGTGCGGGAGAGACCTTGAACGAAGGTGTCTTCTCCTGATGGAATGGACAACACGCCTCGTAGTTTACACCCTTACGTTTGAGCGTGACGTAGTCGCCAACAATATCTACGATATTGGCAGCAGCGTATATTCGGTCTATGGTTTCACGATCAATCATCGCACAAAGATACAAAACTTTCCTCAAAATCCAACACTACAACAGCCCTGCATTGTAGTAGCGCACGATCTGCTCGAGTATAGCATCCTCACCCTCAGGGTCGTACTCAATCTTTAGATTGGCACCAAAGAGCACGGCAATGGCCTGATAGAAGCCCGCCGTGAAGCCCGAGCGTATATCCTTCACGATGCTAAATACGGTGTGGTCGGTCTCGCGGTCGATGAGTTTGATGAGTATTTTACCCTCGTAGCGCGTCATCTTCCATAGCATGGGCGTAATCTCCTCTTTTATAGCGTCCTCCACCGCACGAGTATAGGCTCTACGATCCTTTTTAAGGTCGAGTTTTTCGAGTTCCTTATCTAACTCCTCCAAGCGTCGTGCAGCATCCACCGCCAGGGGGTAGACCTTCTTCACGGCACGCACCATGCGCTCATGCTCCTGGAGGTTTACACCCGCCCTAATCTTTACGGGCAGGAGTGTGATGCATAGCACTGAGTCGCCACTCTGCTGCTTTGTCCAACGTGCCGCCGAAGCGCCATACACACGCTGCCTACGCCCCTGTGCCGAGGCATCAGTGGTCGCAGCAAATAACATCACAACGACCATAGCAAGGAGTATGAGGTAGCGTTTCATAAAAAAATAGGTTTATCACTACAAAGATAACGCAATAATCAGCAATAAAGTCTTCCTTTTAGAAAAATTTTACTATCTTTGCTCTATATCTAATATTAAATATTTACGAAACATACTATGTTGGAGAAAGGATTGAAGCACCAGAGTGTGATGGTAGTCAACGAAGGTAATACAGCAGAATTTATCGGCTCGGGAGATATGGCAGTGCTTGCTACGCCAGCCATGGTGGCACTTATGGAGAATGCAGCGATGATGGCCGTCGCTTTGCACCTCGACGAGGGCGACACCACAGTTGGCTCTATGATCTCTACTACACATCTCAAGCCATCGAAGATTGGTCGCTCTATCAGCGCCATTGCGGAGCTTACCGAGGTGGAGGGTCGCAAACTTACCTTTAAGATTACAGCCTACGATGCAGATGTTGTTATCGGCGAGGGCGACCACATTCGCTACATCGTAAATCGCGAGAAGTTCCTATCGAAGCTATAGTTCGCATAGGTATATAAAAAAAGCCGGTGTGCTCCCCCATTGTCACGCTAACTATTACCCAAATGAAAGCCTCATCAACCCTCGTTAGCGCAACTATGCACACCGGCAAAATTTCGACGGCAAAAGTAGTGCGTTGTTAACTTTTTCACAATAGACGTATTACTTATGCGCTAACCAATATTACAGAATATTGCATTATTGGGTATTTATTGGCTTTATATAGGTCAAAATTACAAAGTTGGAGGGTGAGGAGTATGGCAAAAGATCTGTTTAAGTTGGAGCTCAATACCGTGGCTGCATGCTGCGAGTATTTGGGCGTTGAGACGCTTAATGAGCATGTAAACATTGTAAACCTTGACACGGTAGGCACGGTGGTCTATGAGCCCAAGAAGATGGGCGTATATGCCATTGCGTGTTGCTGGTATGACCATAATGACACAGGGGCAGAATTACACTTTTTTGGTCCTAACTACAGCGATGCTATAGATGATTACATGGAGCTCTCGCCACATGGCTGGGCGCTAATTTTCGACCATACACTACTCGAGGACACACTCTTAGCGGGCAGAATGCCCGAGTACACATTCTTCTCGCCCGATTCCACAAATATGCTACGTCTGAACCAGGAGGAGCGTCATATGATTATTTGTTGTATGCAGAGTGTGCGCTTGGAACTCTTCAATGGCGAGGATAAATTCTCCAGACGCATCATCACTGCGGGCATCGCCGTGTTGCTAAACCTCTGTATGCGCTACTTCGAGCGTCAGAATGTCGAACCGCAGAACTCGGCAGACGTAATAGTGTCGAGACTAAACAAACTTATCATCGATTATTTAAGTGGCTCGCGCGAGGTGCTCAAGGAGCTACCTACAGTATCGTCATGCGCCGAAGCCTTACATATTTCACCGAACTACTTAGGCGATATTGTTCGCAAAAAGCTAAACTGCTCGGCACAGCAGTACATACGCCAAATGGTGGTTAAGGAGGCGGCATATCAGCTACGCTACACCAAGCACTCGATAGGCGAAATTAGCTACACTCTCGGTTTCAAATACCCCCACCACTTCACCCGCGTATTTAAGCAGGAGTTTGGTGCTACACCCCAGGAGTATCGCAACAAGGTGATGCAATACTACGACAACTAAGAGCAAGAAAAACCAAAACAATAACAGACAAAATTTTGTCATTTCAAAACTTTACACTATATTTGCAACCGCTTACGAGCAACGATTGAGCTATGGTGTAACGGTAACACAGCAGATTTTGGTTCTGTTATTCTGAGTTCGAATCTCGGTAGCTCAACCAGAGAATCCAACAAGCACCACTATATTAGATGGTTTGCATGTTGGATTTTTTTCGTATCTTTGACTCAAAATATATAGATATATGGCTTTCCCTATTGAAAACAAGCTCGTTGTTGCCGTATCCTCATCGGCACTTTTTGACCTCTCGGAGTCGGATAGAATATACAACGAGTGCGGACTTGACGAGTATCGCCGCTATCAGGAGCAGAATATAGACAACCCCCTGGGTAAGGGCGTGGCATTTCCCTTCGTGAAGCGACTACTAAGTTTTAACGAGATATTTGCCGAGGAGCAACCCGTAGAGGTGGTGCTTCTCTCGCGCAACTCTCCCGAGACGGGACTACGCGTATTCCGCACCATCAAGCACTATGGTCTCGACATCACGCGCGCCTCATTCTTCTCGGGCGAATCGCCATATAAGTACCTACCAGCGTTCAATGCATCGCTCTTTCTCTCGGCTTCGGAGCGCGATGTGAAGCGTGCCTGCGCTGCGGGATATGCTGCAGGCCGTGTGCTCGACAGCGAGGTGCTCGACGATAGCACCGACAACGAGCTACGCATAGCCTTCGATTTCGACGGCGTGATTGCCGACGACGAATCGGAGAAGATATACAAGGAGCAGGGCTTGCAGGCCTTTCATATACACGAGGCCTCAACACAGCGTCCGCTCGACCCAGGTCCTCTTGCCGACCTGCTCATGAAGATTTCAAACCTCCAGAAGCTCGAGACACAGCGCATAGCCTCGAACCCCGAGTATCGTCGCTGGCTCAAGATATCTATAGTTACCGCGCGCAACGCCCCTGCGCACGAGCGCGTCGTCAACACCCTTAAGAGTTGGGGTGTGGAGGTCACCGAGGCCTTCTTCCTCGGCGGCATCTCGAAGGATAGAGTCCTCGAGATTATGCAACCCCACATCTTCTTCGACGACCAGATGTCGCACCTCGACCACCTACGTACCGTGCCCGGCGTACACATCCCCATGGGCATCGCAAACGAGTAAGCACTGAGGTTGAATGAAACAAACACTTATAGAAATACGCGAGGCAATAAAACTCTTCCTATCCCGTCTGTCATTCCGCACGGGAGTATTTCTATTGGCGATATGCGTGGTTTTCCACATTTTGGCATTAGCACAGGCACTACTACCCTACTCCGCAGGCACTAAGACCATTGTGGGCATTGCTCTCATTGGCGTTGCTAAGACCACGCAATACTCAGGTCTTGCCATAGTTGGTACTAAGGGTTGGCAGAGAATTAAGGGGTGGTTTAAGCGAAAAAAGAGCAACGACGTTCGTTAACAAGGAGTACTTTATTAAAGAGTTTAGGGAATTTAGAGAGTTTAGGGTGGGTATGCGTACCCTAAGTTCCCTAAGTTCCCTAAGTTCCCTAAACTCCCTAATCCATAATAGGTTCACCACCAATTCTTCTTCACTAAACCCAATTCGTATTCAATTCGACGAACTATATATCCGCACGATTGCCAATTACTTTCAACCCATGGTGTAAAGCTATACCACTGATCCATTTCATAATCACCTCTATATTCATCTTCTGCACTTTCTACTGATGTAAATAGGGAAGTCGGACAGCATCTTTTTTTTGTCTTAGGGAATTTAGAGAATTTAGGGAGTTTAAGGTGACATTCCCTAACCTCCCTAAACTCCCTAACCTCACCCCTTTTGTCCCTTTTGTCCCTTTTCTCTCTTCTGTCTCTTTTGTCCCCTTTTGTCTCTTCTGTCTCTTCTGTCTCTCAAATCTCTTCTGTCCCTTTTGTCTCTTTAGGGGAATGACGAGCATTCTCATATATTTGAGCAGTAATGCGTAATCGTGCCTTTTGCGCATAAAGAAACCCCAAAAGTTTTTTGTCTAAACTTTTGGGGTCACTTCATTTACCTTCGGAGTCTCATTTCTGATTAGATAGGTTCATTATTTAATGATTAGAAATTGATACCCAACGATAGAGTTGTTACGCCAAATTTACCGGTTAGTTTTTCTCCATCCTCTTCCCAGTTAACAATCTTAGAGAAATCTGCTACGTAACCAACACCAATGTTGAATGCCTTGTAGCTAAAGTTGACGCCGACATTGAAGCCTACCTGAAAACGCTTAAACGCGTAATCTCCCATACCATCCTCCTCATCTTTGCTAAAGATATTATACTCGTAATCCCACTCGTCATCACCATAATAGTCGTCTTCGTATACACCTTCAAATTTTAAATTTCCAGCTACATTAACTCGGAAATTTAGACCCATGTATGGGGTAAGCGAGACGTTATTATTCTTGAAAGAGAAACGAAAAGCTAAATTAACAGGGAGATTTATAGAGTAAATATTAATCTTTCTTGTTTCCTCCCAATCATCATCACTTTCATGATACTTACCAAAGTGATACTGGAAGTTGGCACCCCACTCAATATACAAAGGAAGATTCTTTACAATATTACTACCGTGCAAATAACCAACTGTAATACCATGCTTTAGTGGGAATGAAGACTCATAATCACTCTGATACTCGCTCCAAGTAATCTTAGATGGATTGTAGCCAACGTAGATGCGGTTGTAATCATCTGTAGTCATTGAACTAAACACATTGCCCGTTGTTGACTTGGGTTGTTGTGTAGTTGTCTCACTCTGAACAAACTGAGCCGAAGCAACAGTTGTCATGGCCATAAATGCCACAACTAATGAAAAGTAAAATTTCTTCATAGTGTTAAAAGTTTAATTGATATTGGTTGTTTTTATACTTCACTAATAGACAAATGGCATACGCCAGATATTAGCTGTGGCGGTGGTACTACCTCGTTGCGACACAAAGTAGATATACTTTCCATCGCGACTCCATACTGGACTGAGGTCATCGGCAGCATGATAAGTTAGCTGCACCATAGATGTGCCATCAATGCGACATGCGTATATATCTGTATTTTTATATACAAAATTAGGTGTCACAATATCGCTCACGCCAACAAACAACACCCACTGGCCATCGGGCGATAATACTGGAGTTGTAAAATTTCGATTAGCATCCGAAACGATACACTCCTCAACGCCAGTACGTGTGTTGATACGCCAAATCTCACCATATCCACTACTATTTACGCGCGTACATAGGTAAACGTCATCAACATTCATGGGATAGGGATTCATACCCGAAGAGTAGCTCGACAAGAAGTTACTATTGACATCGTAGCTCCATATAGAAACATTGTTATTCTCCATACGAGCAAAGAGAATCTTACTCATATCCGAAGTGTAGATTGGAGAGTAGTCCTGATTTGCAGAGGTTATCTGACGACATACATAACCCTCGTTAGCGTCGGTAAGAAATATTTGATGTGATGTGCCACGATTCTCCGAAAATACAATGTATTTACCATCGGGCGAGTAGTTGAAGTCAAGTATCGCCTTGCGATTGGTACGCTGCATCGAGCCACCCTGCTTTCCGAGCTCCTTCACAAAGATATTGGTAGCACCATTGCGAGATGATACATAGGCTATATACTTACCATCGGGGGTAACATCAATAATACGATTAGAGAGCCAGTTGATATTATTGCCCTTGCGGCTCACGATAGGCATGCAGACATAGTCGTTGGGAGAGGTAATCTGCATAAAATCTATACCTCGCTCCTCTTCGGTAGATACTACAGAGTAATCAACTCTTTGAGCATTAAGCGAGCTCAAACCTAAAAATAAAATAAATAAAATTGAGATAATCCTCTTCATAAATTAGTGTATAAAATATCGTTATGTTATGTCAATTTGACATAATACAAAGATACTTTAAAACTAAAAATGAGGGTGTTATTGGATGTCGACAAATTATCGACAGATATGTTGCGATTTTGTCTCTATAGACTTTTCGGTATAGGCAGACAACTCAGCAAAAAAGTTGTATTTGAGCACTACTGAAATACGAGCAAGTAACTCCGTATCGATGCTATCTCGAGCAAAGATGCGATAAATATTTGTGCGATCACAACATAATTGTCGTGCAAACCAAACAACACTATGTCCCTGACGCTCAAATTCTGCGCGTATAGATTGCCCAATAGAGACTCGTTTCATATTGCATTTTGTAGGTTAGCCGCAAAAAGAGGACGCGGTACAATCGGTGTACTCGAATCCCAAGGTGTCTGGCATAACCTAACTGACGGAATAACCGAAAGCCCGCGCCGTAAACGCGAGCATTCCTGCAATATTCGTGTCAGTTATCCTTTTAAGCTGCCAGACTTTTGGGATATGTGAATATAGCAAATAAATGCTAAATATGTCTAATTTTCGTCCTTCTTTTATTTCATAGGCATTAATACTCCATAATTAATAGCAAAGATAGGTATTATTTTATAAATGACAATCTCACCAGCATCTAATGTTGACAAATAAGCAACACGGCAATAACTATTCAAACCATTCCCATGCTGCTGTATATTCATTTATTGTTGGGTAAATCAGGGTTGAAGCCCCTATAGCGATGCTTGAAGTAGTGCCTGGCTCTCGAGGGCACTCTTGGGTGTTACGTTGTAGCGTGCCCACTGCTTGATGTAGCGGTTATCCTCCGCGGGGAGAGCATTCAATAGGTGTAAACTGCGCTCGGCATAGTCCACATGACCAAGCGAACGGCAATAGGTGTAGATGATGGGGGCAACGAAGTTGATGCCCAGCAGCGTGCGACGCATATCACCGAGGCGTGGTGCTATGGGCGTAGCATCGCCCAGTTTATTGCACCAGTAGTCCGAGATAATGGCGCCAAACATACTCTTCAAGTCCTCCCTACTCTTACACGAGAGGATGTTAGATATGGTGATGCTACCACGATGCAGTAGCGCTGCCACCTGAACGAGGTGCAGTAGCGGCTGCTGGTAGGGGTTAGAGCACTCAAAGCTCCACTGCGCAGCCTTCATGGGCACTATGGAGTACTTTGCCGCGAGGTGCGCGAACTCCAAGCGCAGCATCTTGGCATAGTCGTCGTCGCCACATAGCTCCAAGAGGCCCGAGGCACCGATGATGAGCGCCTCGGCACCGCGCAACGTGCCACACTCACGCATGATAGTATTGTAGGGTACGAGTTGGGCGAGACACTCTGCGGCTACCCTATTACGCTTAGTCACCATGTAGCGTAGCAGGACTCGGTAGATTGTCTGCTGCCACTCGCCACGCGACGAGGCATGCATAGCCTCAATCACGCTACTCTTAGCCTCGAGGCGTTCGAGGCATAGGCGACCATAGGTTGCAACGCGCTCAGCGAGGCTCATAGCCACAATATCAGCATTCACGCCCGCCATGCTCCACTACATAAGATTAAGTTCAAGGAGTGCCTCCTCGCTCATCATAGACTTATCCCACTGGGGCTCGAACGTGAGGGTGATGTTCACCTTCTCCACACCCTGCACCTTGCTCACCTCGCGGTGGATGTCGGCAAGGAGCATATCTGCCATGGGGCAGTTTGGCGCCGTGAGCGTCATGATGATGTCTGCCGTACCCGAGGGCTCGAAGTTAATCTCGTAGATAAGGCCGAGATCGTAGATGTTTACGGGAATCTCGGGGTCGTATATATTCTTGAGTGTGAGAACGATATTCTTCTCTACAGCCAAAATCTCCTCTGGTGTCATACTCGTGTTAGTTGTTAGCTGTTTTTGTCATAATAAGTGCGTCGAGTTTCATCTGCTGAATCATGGCACGTAGGCCATTGCTACGTGTGGGAGAGAGGTTCTCGCCCAAGCCTATGGCGTCGACAAAGTATAGGTCTATCTGTGCAGCCTCCTGGGGTGTGCGGCCATTCATCACACGCACCAAGAGGGCAATGATGCCCTTGGTGATGATGGCGTCGCTATCTGCCGTGTAGTGCATCTTGCCATCCACCAACTCGGCACTCACCCACACACGCGACTGGCAACCCTCGATGAGATACTTATCGGTGCGCTTTGCGGGGTCGATTGCGGGGAGCGAATCGGCAAGGCTTATGAGGTAGTCGTACTTATCGAGCCAGTCGTCGAACATCGAGAACTCCTCGACGATAGCATCCTGTATTAGGTCGTTTGTCATATCTATACAATTGGTTAATTATTAATCTCTTTCATGGGGCGTGTAGAGCATGCCCAGGGGCTCTCCACACCGATGATGTTTGCAATGGTTGGGGCAACCTCCACCATGCTCACAGTGCGTTCTATGCGCTGTGGAGCGATACCACCACCCACAATCATAAGAGGCACGCTACGATCGTAGCGGTAGCCAGCGTGCGACGTAGAGCGGTAGTCGCGGCTCTCGACCATCCAGCCAGGCATAAAGTCGATAACGACATCGCCCGAGCGTGTTGCGAAGAATGACTGCTGCACAAGGCGCATGCGTCCCTCGCTAAAGCTGGTGTTGCGAAGTGCCGTAGCCGATACGGCGGTAGATACGCCACGTAGCTGCAAGAGGAAGGTAGCCACCTCCTCCTGAATAGCCTCCACCGTGAGCTTCTTCGATATGATAAGCTCCTGGTCGAGGTAGAGGGCGTTATTCGCGAAGCCCAAGACGTAGCTCCCCGAGCCATGGTGCGCACCGAGGAAGGCATTTACGATGACCTCCATCTGGCGGTTGTTGAAGCGCTCACGCTCCGTGCCACCCTGAGGGTTATACGAGGGTGCTGTGCCGTGGTCCGAGGTTAGCACGACAATGACATTATCCTTGCCACCCATCTGAGCATATAGGTAGGTCAGGAACTCCGCAATGTCGGCATCGAGGCGATAGAGCATATCCTCATACTCGATAGACTCAGGACCGTATGTCTCAGCGATGAAGCGTGGCGTATCGAGGCAGATGTTGAGCACGTCGGTGGCAGCATCTGCGCCCAACTTCTCCTGTGCCACGGCCTGTGAGGCAAACTCCAAGAGCATGGTGTTGCCCGCAGGAGTGTAGCACATATGGCCATAGGCCGACTTTGCAAGGTCGAGGTTAACGTCGCTAAGGAGTTTTGTGGTCTTACCCTTAATGCCCTCGACAACTGCGACTTCGCTATTTACGTAGTTAGCCACATTACCCTTAGGCTCCCAGCGCTTTAGGCGGAAGTAGTCGTTGGTGTCATCGTTGTTGTATCGCTCCACCCACTTTGGCACATCTACAGCATATGCCGACGATGTTGTCCAGTTTGTCTTGTTGCGCTCCACCCAGTATGCCACGCCACTATGGCCATTCATGATGATAGCCGAGTAGGGCTCGATGGCGATTGTTATCTGCTTGCTTGAGTTCTTGCTCGATACGACCATATCGCCAAGCGTGGGGGCTTGGAGGCGGTGGGGCGAGCAGCTTATAGAGCCAGTGCTAAATGGCACGGGGTGCGACTTTCTGTCGGCAATGATATCGTGGCTCGAGCCATCGGTGTGGTTCCACCAGCTGCGACCTACGACACCATGCACCGAGGGCTGAGCACCCGTTACAAGTGTTGCAAGGCCCGCCTCGGTAGCTGTTAGGGCATAGTCATACTCTGCGTCGGTGAAGTAGGCACCCTCACGCATGAGGCGCTTAAAGCCACCCTCACCAAAACCCTCGGCATAGCGCTCGAGGTCGGAGGCACGCATGGAGCCTACAACAATGTTTACGACCAACTTTGGGCATCTATCTTGTGCCACGGCATCGTAGCCCTCAAGGAGCATCGCCAATGCCAAAAATACGGTAAATATTCTCAATATCATAACATTCAAAAATCCCGCAAAGTTACAAATTTATTTGTAACATACGCTCGAAATAGGCTTTTTCTTCCGAGAAATCTACTTTCGCCAGTGCAGCAATGTCGTCGAGCTGCTTACGACAGAAGGCTTTGTATGCCTCGCTCGCAGGGTCGAAGGGGCGATGCTCAGCCGCCGCAACAACCTTTTGCACCCTCTGCATCAATGTTTTAGACTCATCTGTAAGTGCAGCGCCGAAGAACTTATCGGCGATATAGTCCACGGCCATTGTCGAGGGGTGAACCATGTCGCAGTCGTAGAAGCGGTAGTCGCGCAAATCGTCCATCATAATCTCGTACGAGGGGAAGTAGTCGACACCCCAATCGTAGGCGGCACACACCTCGGAGATAGCTACGCGGAGTATCGCCTTGCTTAGCGAGTTATCATCCATACCTTCGCCAATATGTCGCACGGGGCTAACGGTGAAAACCACCCTACCATTTATGCTCTCGACAATGTTTGTCAACGCCTCCACAACCTCCGCGACAGAGAGCAGACGGCGGTTAAAAAGCTTCGATGGCTGCTTGTGGCAGTTGGCAACTACCCCACCCAACTCGCGATGCTCGTAGCACCACGCTGTGCCAAGCGTGATGATGACTAAGTCGCTACCTCTGAGCGCCCAGCCACCCGCATAGAGGCGTTGTTGCATGGCATGTGTAGCCTCTTCGGGCGTGGCACCCGAAATGGCAGAGTGGAAGTCATAGTTTACATAGCGACCCTCCAACTTGACCATGCTCGATGCACTTACCACGTGCTCCCCCTCCGTGGCACGCATCATCATATCCACCGACTGTTCTATGCTGGCGGGGTTGAAGAGTATGCCTGTGGGAGAGTCTACAACTTTGAATTTATAGTGCTGGAGGCGGCGTGCAATGTTCGAGGCAAAGCATGAGCCAAGACACATGATATGTGTATCGTAGTCAATGGGCTCGCTCCAGGGCTTGATATCTATCTCAGTACGAAATTTCATAAAACGATTTTAGGGCAAAGATACACAAACAACCGAAAAAAAAGCTATCTTTGCGCTATATTTTGTAGATAACATAAATAATATAGCACTATGAAAAAGAATGTAGTTTCATCGTTCGATGTAGACCACCGCACACTCGATGCTGGCCTATATCTTCGTTCGGTATACACCATCAACGAGGAGTTCGCCGTGCGCTCATGGGACCTCCGCTTCCGCGCACCTATGGCACATGCACCCCTCGGCTCAGGCGAGGTACACACCATCGAGCACCTCATGGCTTACTACTTGCGCCTCGACCAGAAGATTGGCTCGTCTATTGTGTCATTCTGCCCCATGGGCTGCAAGACAGGCTTCTACCTCTCTACAATGCAGAACGTGGAGGCTGAGGACATCCGCATGGCCTTGGCTAAGGTCTACAAGGAGGTGTTCCCTCTAAAGTCGGCAGCAGACGTTGTGGGCCTCAACGAGATTCAGTGTGGCAACCCCGGCTTGTACGCTATCGACACTACGAATGCCGCTATGGCAGAGTATATGCGCGTGCTCTTTACTGCTGATGAGGCAGCGGAGCTTGGCATAGGTAACGTTTACGAGAAGTGGTGGTAGTATGAGAGTACTTATCTGCGCCCCTACATCGCGCGAGTATCGCGCCATGCGCTACGCCTTGGATAAGGCTTCAAACCTCAAGCACTCGTACGACCTCGTGGAGGTAGGTATCGGCAAGGCACTCTCCTCGGCGGGTGTGTCGCGCGCCCTTACCCTCGCAACCGAGAAGTTCGACATGTTGGCTGTTATTGGCTTTGCTGCTGCGGCACTCGGTCGCAAGCAGGGCGACATCGTCATGCCCTCACGTGCCATCCACCACGACGCTATCATTCCCGAGGGCTTCTGCCCAGAGATTACCGACCCACGCGCCTTGCGTGGAACAGATGCAGAGACTGTGTTTACGGGTGACTCATTTGTAAATGCCGACATCGTGCGCGAGATTAAGTCTCGCTTTGACGTGGAGTGCGGTTTGTTCGACATGGAGATTGCCGCTATCTGCCAGGTTGCGGAGCTCTACGACAACATCCCCGTTGTGGCTGTTAAGTACGTATCGGACGTTCCCGAGGCTGGACACTCGGAGCACTCATACGACGAGTTCGCCGATGCACACTCAGACTTCACTCCACTTCTGGAGAGGCTCGAGACGCTTTAGTAGCGAGTATATCAAACAATGGGGCTGTTCAACAATATAGTGGACAACCCCATTTTTTTTAAGTGTGCTAGGACCTAAGGGACCAAAGAGACCAAAGAGACCAAAGGGATGGCTCGGACGACCTTTCTGTTGATAGCGACTTCACTTCTGTCTCTTTTGTCTCTTCTGTCTCTTCTGTCTCTTCTGTCTCTATTGTCCCTTTTGTCTCCTTGCGCGATAAAAAAGCCACCAGTGGGTAGTACTTGACGTACGTCCCATTGGTGGCTTTGACTGAAGCACCACAAGTGCTCCACAATCACGATAAATTAGTTCATGAAGAGCTCGTGATACTTATTGTACTTATCCATCATGCCATCCATGTCGCGGAGACGGAAGCAGAGGTTGTTAAGGAACTCGATAGTGGCACGGTCAGAGGGGTTGATCTCATGTGCCTTCTCGAGCCATGGAATAGCCTCAGCATAGATATCATTGATCCTTGCGTACTCAGCCTCGTACTCCTCATATGAGAGGTTAGAGTTTGCGTTGAGGGCCTCAACTGCAGCGTTTGCCTTCTCGATGATGAGGTAACCGGTGTAGAAGTTAGCCTCGAAGTCGTTAGGACGAAGCTCAACACACTTCTCGAAAGACTTAACGCCCTCGTCGAAGTTCTTCAATGCGTAGAACACGCGACCACGGCCAAACCAGAGGTCATAGTTTGTAGCATCATCCTTGAGTGAGCTGTCGATCATTGCTACGAGCTCTGCGGGGTCACCCACACCCTCCTCAGCTGTGTAGAGGTTCATCAGACCGTCGAGGATAAGGCTGTTCTTGGGGAACTTCTTGATACCTGCGAGAAGTGCCTCCTTAGCCTTTGCGAGGTTTGCATCACGGTCTACGCTCTTCTGACCATAGTAGCAGTGGAAGAGGAAGTAGTAGATGTTACCTACAGCATCCTCGTGGCCAGCAGCGAGTGCAGCGTTGAAGATCTGCTCACCAGCCTGGAATGCTGCGATAGCCTCGTCACCCTCGAGGGTTGAAGCGTGCATAGTCATGAGCATACCTGCGTTGTAGAGGTAGTCGAAGTTAGGAGTTGTTGAAGGAACAACTGTGAGTGCCTGGAACGCTGTGAGGAAGGCCTGTGCAGCCTCTGCAGTGTGACCCATGCTGTTGAGAGCATCACCCTGCTGTGCGAGAGCGTTAGAGAGTGTCAAGGCGATAGAGGCGATCTTAGACTCCTGCTTGGGGTCCATCTCGTAAGCCTTAGCCATAGACTCGATAGCAGTCTCAGCGATATTCTCCTTGATAGCGAGTTTCTGCTCCCAGCCCTGGATGAAGCCAGTCGTAGGGTCGATATATACGTCTACATACTCGTACTGGTATACGATAGAGGGCATACCCTGGAACTCACCCTCAAAGCCATTAAGGGGGTTGCCAGCGTTCATCTGAACAACCTGGATAGGAATACCCTGACCAAGCTCCTTAGTTGGGAGGATGTAGGCATTGGTGTAAGTGTTAGCGCGTGCTACCCATGTAGAGGCCTTAACGCCCTTCTTAGCATCCAAAACGTCGGCATCAGCCTTCTCGAGCTTCGCAAGCTCCTTAGCTGTGTTTACCTTCTGTGCATTTGCAGCAGGCAATGCCAATACGAACATTGCAGCTACGAGGAAGAATAACTTTTTCATAGTTAGTTTTTAAATTTTAAGTATTTATTCGTTTACATTCTCTGTTGTCTCCACAGCAACCTCCGCTGTAGCATCTGTAGTCTCTGTTACCTCTACACCCTCGGCAGTCTCCTCCTCCTCGGTCTTGGGAACAGCCGTAACCGATGCGATAGAGTCACCCTCGCGCAAGTCGATGACCTTAACGCCCTGTGTAGCACGTCCCGCAACACGAATCTGGTCGGCAGATGTGCGGATGGTGAGACCCGAGCGGTTGATAATCATAAGGTCGTTATCGTCGGTCACGGCCTGGATAGAGATCAACTGACCGGTCTTCTCCGTAACGTTGATAGTCTTAACGCCCTTACCGCCGCGGTTGGTGATACGATACTCGTCGAGGTCGGTACGCTTACCATAGCCATTCTCGCTGAGTACGAGCACATCCTCCTTAGAGTCGGGCTCGATGGCGATCATGCCGATAACCTCGTTGTCATCCTCGATAGAGATAGCGCGCACACCCGAGCTAACACGACCCATAGGACGTACCGTAGACTCGTTGAAGCGGATGGCACGACCCTCACGTGCAGCAATCATAATCTCGGCATTGCCACTTGTGAGCTTAACCTCCAACAACTGGTCTCCCTCTCTAATAACGATTGCCTTAACGCCGTTAGTACGTGGACGAGAGTAATCCTCGAGTGTTGTCTTCTTCACGATACCACGCTTTGTACACATCACGAGGTAGTTGTTCTCTACGAACTCCTTGTCGTTGAGGTTCTTGACGTTGATATATGCACGAACCTTATCGCCAGGCTCAATCTGGATGACATTCTGGATGGCACGGCCCTTAGATGAGCGTGTACCCTCGGGAATCTGGTATACCTTGAGCCAGTAGCAGCGACCCATCTCGGTGAAGAACATCATGGTGTTGTGCATAGATGCCACGTAGATATGCTCGATGAAGTCCTCATCGCGTGTGGCACTACCCTTAGCACCCTTACCACCGCGGTTCTGCGTGCGGTACTCTGCAAGTGGCGTACGCTTGATATAACCCATGTGTGAAATGGTGATTACCATGTCGTCATCTGCATAGAAGTCCTCGGGGTTGAACTCCTCCGATGAGTAGATAATCTCCGAGCGGCGCTCGTCACCATACTTCTCCTTCATCTCCTGAAGCTCGTCCTTGATAATCTGCATCTGCATATCGTGGTTGGCAAGCACGTCGTTGAGGTAGTTGATAGTCTTTATCAACTCGTCACGCTCCGCCTCAAGCTGCTCGCGCTGCAAGCCTGTGAGCTGACGCAAGCGCATCTCCATGATGGCTGCAGACTGCAACTCCGAGAGTCCGAAGCGCTCCTGAAGGCGCGTGCGTGCCTCCTCGCCAGTCTTCGATGAGCGGATGATGTGTACAACCTCGTCGATGTTGTCCTGCGCGATGAGCAAGCCCTCAACAATGTGGAGACGCTCCTGAGCCTTCTGCAAGTCGAAGCGCGAACGACGCACGATGACGTCGTGGCGGTGGTCGACGAAGTGGCGGATGAGCTCCTTAAGGTTGAGCAACTGGGGACGGCCATTTACCAACGCGATGTTGTTCACGGCGAACGATGTCTGCAAGGGGGTATTCTTGTAGAGCGTGTTGAGCACGACGCTTGCCACGGCATCCTGCTTGAGGATGATAACGATACGCATACCCTGGCGGTCAGACTCATCGTTGATATAGGATATACCCTCAATCTTCTTCTCGTTGATGAGGTCGGCGATACGCTTAATCATATCTGCCTTGTTGACCATGTATGGTATCTCCGTGATTACGATGCACTCGCGACCCGATGCAGTATGCTCAATCTCGGTCTTTGCACGCATCACCACGCGGCCACGACCCGTGAGCAACGCCTCCTTAACACCCTCGTAGCCGTAGATGATACCGCCTGTGGGGAAGTCGGGACCCTTGACATAGTCCAACAACTCCTCGCACTCACACTCGGGGTTATCGATATATGCGCAGCAAGCATCTACAACCTCGCCCAAGTTGTGGGGTGCCATGTTCGTAGCCATACCTACGGCAATACCGCTCGCACCATTTACGAGCAACAAAGGAATCTTTGTGGGCAAGACCGTGGGCTCCTTCATCGTGTCGTCGAAGTTGAGACCCCAGTCGATGGTCTCCTTATCGATATCGGCCATCACCTCGTCGGTGATCTTCTGCATGCGTGCCTCGGTGTAACGCATCGCCGCGGGCGAGTCACCATCCATAGAGCCGAAGTTACCCTGACCCTCTACCAAGGGGTAGCGCATAGACCAATCCTGCGCCATACGCACCATGGCCTCGTATACCGAGCTATCACCATGTGGGTGGAACTTACCGAGCACATCACCGACGATACGGGCACTCTTACGTGTGGGCTTGTCGGATGAGAGGTTAAGCTCAGCAGCCATATCATACAAAATACGACGATGTACGGGCTTCAAGCCATCACGCACATCGGGCAGTGCACGCGACACGATTACCGACATCGAGTAGTCGATATATGCCGCCTTCATCTGCTCTTCGAGGTTGACCTGGACAATACGTCCACCAGTGGTATCACTCGCGTTGTTGTTCAACTCTTGAGTCATGTTCTCCATTATCAATATGTATAAATTTTATTCTCTCGTTGTTGGTTACCTATATAATATATATAGACCCGCAAATTTACGTTTTATTTTCGATTTGAGCAAACGTTAGAGCGAAAAAGTGAGGACCCACACAGAGCTTTTACTAAATTTATCGTCATAATGGGCATTTTTAGACGTTTTAAGCGAATTGAGAGTGGGAACAAAGGGGAGGGCGATACCCTACCTTACATTCAAGCAAACTTGGTTTTTATGTGAAGGTTGCGGCAACGCCCCATCAGAACCTGCCAGAATCCCTAATTTGTACTGTCGTTTCACCCACCTTTTTGGTCATTTCGCCCCGAGGATAAAATAGTGAATATAGGCCACGTGTAGCCGTAACTGGCTCATTGGCATGGCTTTTGCCACGGAAAACCTAAGACTCGGAGCATAGGCACATAACGAAAGCAACGAAGAAATATTTTGTGGTTTCAAATATTATTTATATCTTGCAATCGAAAACAATGAATATTAACTAAAAACTATAGTGCCTATCGAAGAATTTCTGCTCTTGAACCAATAACATAGAAGAGTATGAACGTGACATCATTAAGCGATCGTGTATTGCTTAACAACTACATTTCGGGAGATAGGAGTGCTATATCTGAACTTATCGAGCGTCACTCTGTGCGCGTGCGTAATTACATCGGTATGATGGTGCGCAACGACGACATCGCTGACGACATTTTCCAGGAGACATTTATCAAGGCCGTAAAGGTCATCGACGAGGGTCGCTATACCGATTCGGGTAAGTTCCTCTCGTGGGTGCTGCGCATTGCCCACAACCGCGTGCTCGACCACTTCCGTCGCGAGAAGGCGAGCCGCCAGGTGAACGAGAGCGAGGCGGGTTACGACGTCATAGGCACCATGCGCTTCTCGGAGCCCACAACCGAGGATGAGCTTGTGCATGGCGAGATGGAGCAGACCATACGCGACCTTATTGACCTACTACCAGAGGAGCAGCAGGAGGTGGTGCGTCTGCGCTACTACTCGAAGCTATCGTTCCAGGAGATAGCCGAGCATACCGACGTGAGCATAAACACGGCGCTCGGACGTATGCGCTATGCGCTGCTGAACCTCCGCCGTATGATCAAGGAGAAAAATATCGTGCTAAATTAGCGTCCGCGCACAATAAGCCTCGATGCATGGCGTTATATAGGCAAACAATCACCTTAAAACATGGTTTGCCTATGAGTGAAATCGACCCACGAACATTACAACTCTACAGCGAGGAGCACTTGTTGATGAACGACGTGGTGCAGGATGATGCCGACCTACTCTTCTTGGATACATACCTCACCGACATCTTTAAGTGCTGCAAAGAGTGCCGATAGCCCTGCTACCGGCATTTTTTATTTCGTACGTAACGACATGGTGTTTAGCGACATAGACTACATATGGCGTAGGGAAGTGAAAAATAGTAGTGAAAAAGTTGCCAAAAATTTTGCAGGATATAAAATAATGTCTATCTTTGCGCTCGAAATCAGTCAAAAACTGATGCCCAGATGGCGGAATCGGTAGACGCGCTGGTCTCAAACACCAGTAGGTTCACCCCTGTGCCGGTTCGACCCCGGCTCTGGGTACAAAAAACCCTCGTAGAACAACTTCTACGGGGGTTTCTTCTTTTCAAAACCTCAAAAATGGTCACTTTTGGTCACCACTTTGAAAATGGGGGTTCAAATGGACCAGTCCGGAAATCCAGTGGGGCAGTAGAAAAGTTACGCAAAAATTGTAGCTAATCTAAAAATAAAGAATGGTATATCGCTAACGCCACGGAACTGATTTCTGAATGCCTTAACTTTTGCATTGAAACTCTCCGCTGAAGCATTAGTAGAGCGGTTTTCAAAGTAGT
>JAFYWG010000044.1 GCA_017558115.1 Alistipes sp. | reverse complement strand
GTCGTGGTGATGGAGAACGGTACTGTGGCTCAGACAAATAGCAAAGTCCTCCGCATCGTGGGTATGGAGCGACTAAGCCACATTGACCAACTGCGAGTGCTGAGCGAGGAGCTATGCGAGGCGATGCACAGCGTAGCACCTAACGAGCAGCGCACCGTGCGTTATGCCACAGAGATTGGCGAGCAGAGCCTTGTGCTGAGTTGCTCGGCGATGGAGTTCGGCGGTAAGATGTTGCGTGTTATATCGGTGGGCAACATCCACGAGGAACTCGACCGCAAGGAGGTGGAGTCGTGGGAGAAGCTGACTCGCATCCTCACGCACGAGATTATGAACTCGCTCGCCCCCGTAACATCGATTAGCCATACGCTGCTCTCGGCAAATGCCGATGCTGCGACGATGCAGCAGGGACTTGAAACGATACATACGACCTCGGATCGCCTGCTTCGCTTTGTCGATTCGTTCCGTGCCGTAACACGCATCCCAGCACCGCAGAAAGCACCCTTCTACCTCTCGGAGTTGGTGGCAGAGGCTTGCTTGCTTACGGCTCGTGAGGGTGTGGAGGTAGAGGTGTCTATCGAGCCCGAAGATACGATGCTCTATGCCGACCGTGCGCTGATGTCGCAGGTAGTAGTTAATCTGCTCAAAAATGCCACCGAAGCACTCTCGGAGCAGGAGGGCGAGCGCAAAATCACCATCCACTCGACCATCGATGCCGAGGAGCGCATCCAGATTGAGATTACAAACAATGGCTCTGCCATTCCTGCCGAGGTAGCGGAAAATATCTTCACACCATTCTTCACCACCAAAGCCGACGGCTCTGGTATCGGCCTTGCTGTCTCTCGCCAAATCATCCGTCTCCACGGCGGCACATTGCGCCTAAAGCACAACGATGAAGGCCGAGTAACCTTCGCTATTGTGATGGAGTAGATCATCATTCCCTGCTGATGGCAATGAAGTCATAAAGTAGGTATAATAGTAAACAACTTTTATTATGTTCCCTTAAATACGATGATAATACAAATAGTGCCGATACTCTGCGAAAGTTTGAAAAAAAACGCAACTTTCGCAGAGTATCGGCTGTTTTTCGAGAAAATTTCACTAAATTTGCGTTCAGAATAAAAAACACTTCGTATGGAACAGATTATAGTTGGCAGAAAAAAGGAGTTAGCACAGATTGACCAATACTACAATTCTGGCAAGGCTGAATTTATTGCAGTGTATGGTCGAAGACGAGTTGGTAAAACTTATCTTATCCGTCAGCATTTCAAGAATCAGTTTGCCTTTGATATGACTGGCGTGATGGAAGGTAGCAAATCTGAACAGATGACCGCTTTCCATACAGCACTTAAAACATATGGGTACAAGGGAAAGAAGAATCAAAACTGGATTGATGCATTCTTTGCTCTTCGCCAACTTCTTGAATCGAAGATTGAGCCAGGAAAAAGATGTGTAATTTTCATTGACGAATTACCTTGCCTCGATACTCAAAAGGCTGGCTTCGTAAATGCACTTGGACATTTCTGGAACAATTGGGCAAATTGGCAGTCAGAGATTATGTTGATTGTTTGTGGCTCTGCAACATCATGGATGGTACGCAATGTCATAGATAATCACGGAGGTCTCCACGACCGTATTACTCACGAAATGCACCTACACCCATTTACTCTAGGCGAAACAGAAGAGTTCTTTGCTAATAGTGGATTTGTGTGGAATCGCCTCAGCATCATCCAGGCATATATGGCTATTGGCGGTGTGCCATACTATATGAGTCAATTTGAAAAGACTGATAGCCCTGCAACGGGCCTTGATAGGTTATTTTTTAGTGGCAACGCTGAGTTGAAGAAGGAGTATCGAAGATTGTTCTCTTCTTTGTTTAAGAATCCACAACCATATCTCGAAATCATCTCTCTGCTTGCAAAACATCCAAAGGGACTTACAAGGGAGGAGATTAGCACTAAACTTGGCACATCAAATAATGGTAAGTTAGGCGAAATGCTTACTGACCTTGTCTATTGCGACTTCTTACGCAAATATAATGTGCGAGATAAGAAAGTAAAAGCAAATTCAGCTATATATCAGCTGGTTGACTTCTACACTATATTCTATAATACATTTGCCAGCAAGAATATCGTAGAGGAGCATTTCTGGACTCGCAATGTGAATACACCAGAAATTACAGCTTGGTACGGTCTTGCCTTTGAGCGCATCTGCAAAGCTCATATTCCACAGATCAAAGCAGCGTTGGGTATCGCAAGTGTGTCAACCGAATTCTACACTTGGAAAACTAATCAAGTTGAGAACGGTGCGCAAATCGATATAGTCATCGACCGTGCGGATAATACCATCAATCTTTGCGAGGTCAAGTATTGCGAGGATTTGTATAGCCTCGATAAAGAGGAATACCTCAAAATACAGAATCGTATCAATGCGTTTAAGGAGATTACGGGAACGAGAAGTAGTATTATCCCTACAATGATTACTACTTTTGGAATGAAGAACGGTATGTATAGCGATCAGATAATAGCAAAGATTGACATGGATGCTTTGTTTGAATAAAATAATAATTGTACCTTTGTAGCAGAAAAAAGAAGAGATAGACAGATAGGTTTTCGTTCTAAAACCCGCAAGTTGTTCAATGTCAACATAGTAGACAAAACGCTCGAAGAACGACGATAGTGTATGTGCGAAATCCCGCACACAGTGCCGTCAGAGCGGGTTGAACGACCAACCTGAGGGGGTACCTCGAGAGACTTTTCAGAGAAATCTGAAGAGTCTCTTTTCTTTTGTCCCCGTAACTCATTGGTTTGTAGGTATATTACATCGAGTACCTTGTTGTAAGTATTGGTTCGATATGTTTCTCCATCAAAATCAAATTTCTCAGGGAACATCACACCAATCAATTCCCTCTTAGCCTCCAATGCACCCTCTCTTATATGGCTTTCCATATTGTTTATCAAGGATATAGCATAGTCGAATTGTGGTTCTAAATCAGCACCCTTAGGGGTTTTGAGTAAATCTAACTTACTCATACACGCCTTCTTCTCTAACTCGACACGATGTTTTAGTTCATTGTAGGTACTTGAGTCTATCTCACCATCAAGAAATTTGTTAGTAACAGCTGATAGTCGTGCCTCGTGCGACATTATCTCTTCCTCTATCTTGGCAATCTGACTCATTGTAACTATCCTACCCTCTGTGTTGATATCTCTGAGTACCTCATTGTATAGCCTCAAGATGGCATAATTAGGCTTCAGTGTGGCTATGTATCGTGCAAACAGGTCATTTGCCTTATCTGCACGGCATCGTAGATGTTTTGCATCACGGTTACAATGATAATAGTAATATCTGCCTCCATTGCCTTTACTTGCGCTTCCCGTCATTGTAGCACCACACTGTGGACACTTCAAGTATTGTCGGAGGAATATATCAGGATGTAGGCGTTTGGTCAATTTAGGGCGATGTCGCTTATCGACAATCGCTTGGACACTCTCAAATGTATCCTTGTCAATAAGCGGCTCGTGTTGTCCCTTTACATAGTGTGCGGGAATCGTTCCAATCTTCTCATCTCTATACTCAGGCACAAAGACATCACCTACATAGAATCTATTTCGTAGCATCTTCATAAAGGAGTTCTTGTGTATATAATGTCCTCTTCGAGCAAACATCCTTTGAACATAACAGGGAGTATATACCCCCTTGGCTACCTCTCTGAACATTTCTCTGATTATAGGGGCTTTTGTTTCGTCAATAGCAACATATTTATTATTATCATCTATCTGCTTATTGATATAGCCTCGTGGCGCCTTACAAGTGCATTTACCTTTCTCCAAGGATGCGTGGATGCCCTCCTTAGTGCGCCTTGAAATCTTTGTATCCTCGCTCTGTGCCATTGATATATACAGAGAAAGCATCGTAATATAGTCTGCGGCATTAAAATCAATATGCTGCTCCACACTATTAACCTCGATACCTATCTTCTCAAAATAATCAAGGTTGATGAGAGCTTCTTTAAGATTGCGTGAGTATCTATCCCAACGATATACTAATACATAATCAATCTCGTGCTTATGCTCCTTGCAATACTTCATAAGCGCCTGAAATTCATTTCGCTTCTTAAACCCTGATTTAGCAGACTTATCCTCTTTGTAGACTGCTACAACATTATATCGCTTCATTTCACAGTAACGGCGGAGATAGTCCTCCTGCCAATCAAGAGAACTTCCCTTCTCTTGCTCTGCCGTTGATACACGGCAATACAAAATTACATTCTTAATATCCATATTTAATTATTCTCGGTTTCGTATTTATTATTTTTAATTTTAGTTTCAATATTGGCGATGATATATAAAAATTCTCTAACCTCTTTTATCTGATTATCATCTAATTTCATTCCCTCTTCTTTTAATATCTCTTTGCATCTTTCAATACTTAACATATTAGTTGTTAGTATTATATCCCCATTATGGGGTTATTACTGCAAGTAACGCAGTCGAGCCCCTGAGGGGGTACAGAAAAGGAAGATCGAAAGGTCTTCCTTTTTTTTGCTCCCTCAGTGAGCGAGAACCCTGGATACGCCTCCCTTCCAAGGAGGATGGGAGGGTGTAAGCTAAATGAGCACACGACTGCCTACTGCAAGTAGCACTGTCGAGCTCCCCCATGAAGAGGGGGGGTACAGAAAAGAAGAACGGGCGTATTGGTCAAAATACCCATTGACCATGACCATTTTGTGACCAACTTAACTTTGACTCAATGGGTCATTTCATTACCCAAATTATCTACGGGATCTCTCACAATCACTCGCATATAAATCGATTTCTGTCTATCCTCAAGACAGTAATGTCAACAATTTTTAAGATCCATCTATTACTTTTTGACCGAGTTTACCTGCACAAAAGAATATTTTGCTTATATTTGTAATACATTGACAGGTGGTTTGTCTTTGTGCTAATAGAAATATTACAACAAAATATAGAAGTATGGAAAAAGAGATTAAACTGAATGAGAACAATCTGAGTTTGAAAGCCATACCGGATTTATACGATAAGAACTTCTTTATACCCGACTATCAAAGAGGTTATCGCTGGGGTACACGACAAGTAACTCAACTTATGAACGACCTTTGTAACTTCTTTCATAACGGAAAGGGTGATTTCTATTGTCTTCAGCCTATAGTCGTAAAGGAGCTCTCTGATGAGGAGAAGAACCTTTATAATCTACATTCCGATACTGACGATAATCGTTGGTATGAGGTGATAGATGGACAGCAGCGTTTGACAACAATACGTATAATCCTTGCGCTATTCGCGAAAATTTCGCTTTTTTTTAATGATAAATTTACAATAGAATACCAAACTCGCCCTACGTTGGGAGAAATCTTTGATAAATTTATCTATGAACCTAAACACTCATTATATGAAATTTCGGTAGATACCACACAAGACCTTAGCATTGACCATTGGCACATATTGCAAGCCGCAAAGTGCGTGTTAACGTGGTTGAAGGAAGGTGAAAATAGAGCAGTTGGACTTAAGTACTTCAATGGTACCTTTCAGGAAAATTTTACCCGGCCGAAGGTAGTTGCTCCGACGACAACGACATCGCCGCACGCTCCTGCAGACAAAACGAAGTCTGTCCAGGTTATATGGTATGAATTGCGAGATAATAGTGATCCTAACGAAACCTTCAAGCGCCTGAATGACAGGAAGGTATCGCTTAACAATGCCGAACTCATACGCGCAATGTTTCTCTCTGACTCTGCCGTGTATACGTGTGATGAGAAGATGCTAAATGGTTATGACGAAAAGTATCATTCTACCGTTGTAGAAAGAGAACGAGCCAGTAGGCAGTCTCACATCGTGGAGAAATGGGATATTATTGAGAAGCAGTTGCGCCAACCAAAATTCTGGGCATTCATAAAGAAGGATGGTTTAGATGCGGGCTATAGTTGTCGCATAGAATATCTATTTGACCTTATTGCCAAGAAGGATGAAAAGGAGAAAGATGAACTATATACCTATCTCCGTTTTGATGATATGGTCACAAAATGCGATGATATTAAGGACTTGTGGGATTTATGGGTAAGAGTTGAGAGTTGTTTTGATACTTTGCTGTCATGGTATCATAACCGCGACTACTACCATAAGATTGGTTATCTTATCGCAGAGAATAAATCTGTCGGTCTTAATGACGTCAGTCTTAATGACCTGCTAGAAATGTCAACAAAGCTGTCGAAAACTCGTTTTAATCAAACCATCAATTGGCTCATCAAAAAACATATAATGATAAAACCAGATGATGATATTTATACATACAGTTACGATGGTGGTGATAGGCAGAAAGAGGCACTAAAGAGCATACTATTTTTCTTCAATGTAGAGTCTACACGTATAGCACAGGCACAAGACAACTTTCCGTTTGAATCGTACAAAAATGGAAAATGGACATTGGAACATATTCACGCACAGAATTCAGAGCGTATAGACAGTAACAATAGGGATAAATGGAAAGAGTGGATTGATGCTAATATTAATGCTTTGGAGCGTCTCGAAAAAAGATTTGATGAGAGCCATATCTACGACCCGCGTAAAATAATAGAGCAATTAAAAGATAACAAAGAGCGCATTGATAGTAGTAAATATACATTTGATAAAGACTTTATAAGTTGTTTCGACAGAGTCACTAAATATTTTAATGATATGGCTAAGGATAACGGTGGCTCTCCCGAGATGCACGACATATCCAATATGGCTTTGCTGAGTGGAAGTATCAACACGGCAATAAGCAACTCTGTGTTTGAGGTTAAGCGTCAACTTATAATGGAGTATGATGCCCGTGGAGAATATATACCGTATTGCACTCGTCTTGTATTCTTGAAGTACTACAACAATAAGAGTGACGATTTCAGTGTACAACAGTCCTTCTATTGGAGTAAACAAGATAGAAAAAACTACCTAGAGAATATCAAAAAGATACTGAAGCCAATCTTGGAGACCAAAGACCCCAATGTAGAGGACGATATCACGACAGAAAATGAGGTAAATGTGGCAAACTAATAGGAGGTGATAAAATGATTAACGATAATATTGGACAAAAGAAAACATTCTTTGAGTTGCTTGACGAAGTGGCAAGTATCAGAATCCCGAAGGTTCAGCGTGACTATGCCTACGGAAGAGAAGAGGCGAAGGTTCAAAGTATCCTGGATGATATGCTAACTGGCATTATAACAGCTGTTAGAGATGATTCATCCAATGTACTTGACTTCGTCTATGGCGGGTCAGATATCCACGAAAAGAATAATAATCAAAAGGGTGGTCTTATTCCCCTCGATGGTCAGCAGCGACTAACTACGCTTTTTTTGCTCCATTTCTACGCCTCTATGCTTGACGATCAAATCGATCAGGAGGATGTGAATAAGCTTACAAAGTTCAGCTATGAGACTCGACATTCGGCAAAAGAGTTTTGTCGCAATCTTGTTGAAAAGATACGTCCTAATCTTTTAAAGATATACAAGTCCGCAGATAGAAATATTAAGGACCTTATAGTTGATAATGCTCTGTACTTGAGTATATACGATAGCGATCCAACCATCAAATCGATGCTCAATGTACTTGCAAAGATAGAGGAGAAATGTGCTGAGCTTGATGTGTTGTCACTTAGCCCGTCTCTATGGGAGCGTTTAACTACGAGGCGCAATGTCGAATTCTATAATTTGTCGCTCGAAAATTTCGGACTTACAGACGACCTATTCATCAAAATGAATGCTCGCGGAAAGAAGCTTACGGATTTCGAGATTTTCAAGTCCGATATGATTGCTGCAATTAAGGGTATTGATGAGAAGTTGAAGGATGAGTTCTCAAAGAAAATAGACACCGAGTGGATTGATATAGTATGGGGTAATACGGAAAAGGATGTCAGCAACGGGCGCATACCGTTAGCTGTTACTAATGATGCCGACTCAAGATATTCAATGCTATTCCATAATATCTTTCTCATAGAATACTATCGTCGTAATCCAGGTGGAAAGGAGTCAATAGAGCCGAATGTCAAAAGCGTATTCTGCGATGAAGAAGGCATTAAGAGCGTTATGGATATATTTGAGACTCTTCGTCAAATATATACGAATGACGGTAGCTTTGGTGCTCTCTGGGAACATTATTTCTACTTCGGTGATAAGGGCAAGGTGACTGGTAAAGATGACTCCATTAGACTTTTCTGGGACAAGAAACGCGACTCTATATTCGAGCTTGCAATGCAGGGAGAATTAACTATTCCGGAGCGTGTATATCTATACTCAATGTATCTGCTGCAAAAGAGTGAGGCAGATTATAGTTCCAAGAAACGCAGCCTTAGAATTATCCGCAATTTGATCACGGCGAATGTCCGTGACCGAGATATCCGTATCGAAAAGTTGCACGGTTTTCTTAAGGATGTAGAATATGTTATAGAACATAATGGTATAGACGATAAAGAGCGTAAGTGCACCTTTGTGCAGAACGTATGGAATGAGGAGTATGTTAAACAACATATGCTCTCACAAATATACGAGAAACTGCTCAGATACGAGAATCACAATATACTCCAGTGCTCGTTGTCGTTATTTATAGATTACTGCAAGAGTGGAGAAGATATTGATCAAGATAAACTATGCGAGATACTTGCTAAGTTCGAGAGTATATACTCTAATGACTATCTTGATCACTTTGATAGTGTGCGCATTGCATTACTCGATAGTGGCGATGACTATGAGTATATGCAGTATGAAAAAGGTAGTAATAACCTTTATAAATATTACTTTATAACAAGACCGTCGGAATTAAGCGATTTCTATATCAAAAAAGCAACAGGAAAAAGAAATAATCAAGCCGCTATTGTGCGAATACTTGATGAAAAGAAGCCCGAGGATTTCTCGCATACAGATGGGTTGTACGAGAAATTTAAGAAGAACGATTGGAGATATTATGTGGCGAAATATCCAAAACAATCCACCAGGGAGACGACCTATAGCATAGGTGTTTGGGATAAGCGCACAGACTATCCTTTCGATCTCATTCTTCTTAATAGCGGCCAGCATAGCGAGAATAATCTCGAATGGATGATGATGACTCATCTGTTGAATGAGAGTCTTGCGGATAGTGAAAAGTATTCTCTCGATGATCATGGCTGTAGTCCTATTGTAATATTGAAAATGAAGAGTGCAACTACCATAAATTTCATACACGGCAAATGGCAGGTAGAATGTAGCGATGATTCAATTAGCGCTATCGTTCAAGAGAAGTTGAATAGCGATAATCGTGTCATTATGATAGAAGAGAACGGAAAGATTACGGTACAACTTGCTGACCTTAGTGGTGATATAGACTACATCGAACTTGGCCAGTATATTGTGCGTCTATTGGAAAATATTGCTGAGCCGTCACTTGCGGTCGGCATCAACAATGAGTAGAACGCCGAAGCTATTACCCCAATAGAATGACCACCTCTTTGTATTTGGATACTATTCGCGTGGAGCACATTTGGCGCACTCTACGCTGCACGGTGCTAACGGAAAGACCGTGGCGTTCGGCAATCTCAGCAAGTATTGCAACTTGTCGTAATTTTCGTTACCTTTGCAATTGCTTGGATTGGATACCCCCAACTATATATCATTATGCACAGATTATTTAATAGTTTGCGTCTTTTTAGAGAGGCATTTATGGCACTGCGACGCGAGATATTTGCATCGCTGGTAATACTCATCTTCGTGACACTATGCTTCACTGTAGTGCTTTGGATTGCGGAGTACAGAAACAACCCCGACTACACACTATGGGATGCTATGGTGTGGGTGGTTGTTAAGTACGTTGACGACCCCGCAGATGTTGTTACACCCCCCGTTACTATCTTCGGACAAGTCATAGGCACGCTTGTCGGCATCCTCGGCATCGCCATCTTCGCTGTGCCCGCAGGTCTCATTGGCTCGGGATTGCTCGACGCTATGGCTGAAGACAAGCAGCACGCAGAGATAGTTCGCAATGGCAAGCTTCTGCATAAGCGTTTCCGCCGTGTGGTGCAGTCGGCATCGTGGGTATACAACGAGCGCGGACATAAGATACCGCTAAAGGGCGTGCCTCGCTACCGCACACTCTCACACATCATAATGAAGACGGGCATGACCGATGACGACATCGTGAAGGTGGTGAACAACTGCCCCGATATGCGCCTTATGAGCACTGCTTCGACACGTCAGGGCAAGGCAAAGATGCACGACGAGCTTGTCGTGGTCCACTTCCCACTAAATAGGGAGTATGGCTGCTGCGTAGATCGAGGCTCGGACGTAACCATCGTCGCCCCCTCAGCAACTACGGAGCTCGGCACGGGTAACTTCGCATTTAGCCTCGCGGCAATGGGTGGCTTCAACTACGTCTCCAAGGAGCTTACCCCCAACCCCGACGACCCATTTGGCTTCTACACCATGCAGAAGGCGAAGCTCAACCTCATAGGTGAGTACGACCTAAAGGAGGATGTGGAGTCTCAGGCGCTACATTTTATGGATGACCTAAAGCGTCTACGCACCGCAAGCGAGGGTGCAGGCCGCAACCACTGGTTTATATTCCTCATGGCTACATCCAAGACCGCCGACTACCAGATGCACCTGTGGCGCCTGGCAACAGACACCCAGGAGGCACTGCCCACGATTATGAAGGGCGATGTGCGCTATGGTAGCACCATAAAGCGTGAGGATGAGGAGCGCTACAATGAGATTATCGCTGCCATGAGCGAGCGCCTCGGAGCGCGCAGCATAGAGGTGGGCGGTGTAAGTCGTAATATCGCCATTGCGGTGGATAATAACGACATCCTAAAGAGTGTCAGTTCGTCGAATATTATGTGCCGCATGGGCGGTGGCGATGCATGTAATGCCATTACATTGCGCGTGGGTTACGACATATTATGCTACAGCGACGAGCACCTCATAATAGCAAAAGATGTGGCTGAGGCCATTAAGAGTGTTGTGGAGCCCACACACGAGATTGACGACGCCACCAAGCGTTGCTTCATGGAGGAGGGTGACGGCTTTGCCGATGCCTTTGGCGAGACGACAATCTTCGAGAGTGACGCAGAGCGATTGCAGAGGATGATAGATAGAGGCAACCGAGAGGCTCGCAAAAGATTCGAGCACCTCGACCTCGACGGCAACGAACAGCATACCCCAAAACGCAGACTATTCGGCAGAAAACACAAATAGTCTATGGGTTATTTAACAGAAAAGAGAGGGTATTTGCCCTCTCTTTTCGCTTGTTTAAGGCATAACCCTACATACCCAATTTAATAAGGCTACGGTCCATTTCGCTCGCCGTGGTTGGCACGCCATCCATCAGAACGTGGGCAATGGCACGGGCTGTGCGCTCCATATTCTCTATCGCTGTGGCGCGCTGCATGGCTACCTCCGTGAGCTGACCAAAGGGTGTAATGGCATGCACCTCACGAAAACCTCCCGCAAGAAGCTCCTCTATGCCCTCTACCCTGCCACCAAGTGCTACTACGGGGATACTCAGGCGCTGTGCCGCACGCAACACTCCCGCGGGTGCTTTGCCGTGCAACGTCTGAGCATCTATCGAGCCCTCGCCCGTAACTACTAACGCTGCTCCCTCTGCCCTACGCTCAAAGTCCAACAACGTGAGCACGATCTCTATTCCAGGGCACATGCGTGCGCCAAGCATGGTGTGTAAAGCATAGCCCATGCCTCCCGCAGCTCCCGCTCCCGCAACCTCGGCACTCTCTTTGTCCACAACCTCGGCATAGTGGCGGAGTGCCCTATCAAGGCGTTCCACAACTTCGGGTGATGCACCCTTCTGTGGTGCGAAGATATGCGCCGCACCCATTGGGCCATATAGCGGGTTATCCACATCTACCGCCGCGGTAAACCTCACACCCATAAGCAAGGGGTTACGCTGGGCAGTCGATATGCTCTCTACGCGCTCCAGAATTGATATTGTCTCGGTCAACTCCTCGCCCGTGCTATCGTAGAAGCGGTAGCCGAGGGCACGCAGCATGCCCACGCCACAATCGTTCGTGGCGCTACCTCCCAAGCCCATAATTATCTTGCTGCAGCCGCGCTCCAGAGCATCTACAATCAACTCTCCCGTGCCATAGGTGGATGCTATAAGGGGATTACGCTCATCGGGCGACAACAGGGTTAGTCCGCTTGCCGAGGACATCGCTATAACTGCCGTATCTCCATCGTTTATAAGGGCATAGTGTGCTTCAACCCTACGACCAAGAGGGTCGCTCACCTGCTTCGACACCATCACACCACCCACACCATCCGATATAGCCTCGGCCATGCCCTCGCCACCATCGGCGATAGCGAGCACCTCGACCTCGGCATCGGGTCGCTCCGCCATAAAGCCACGACGGAATGCCTCGCCCGCCTCGCGTGAGGTGAGTGAGCCCTTAAATGAGTCGAAAGCAGCGATAATGCGTGTCATGGTGTACAATATATAAATCTTTTTCACCTACAAATATAGGAATAATTCGGCGAATATTCGTATCTTTGTGGATGCAGTTATTTAGAAAACCGATTACTACTATGAGACGACTCCAATCACTTATACTACTTTCCCTCGCCATGCTACTCTCGCTAACTGCTGTTAGTGCCCAGGACCACCGCTACGATGCGGGCGTTAGCCGCGAACTTGCCGAGTGGCGCAAGGCTACGATTAAGGATGTTGTCTACACGCTACACTTCAACCTTGTGGAGGATAGGGGCGAGACAACTATTAACTTCAACCTCGCTGCACCACAAGAGGTTATCGTCGACCTGCGCAATACCGGCCTTGTGAGTGATGTTATGTGTGGCGAGGAGTCAATATTGGAGCTATGCACACTTGCCAACGAGCATATCGTAATACCCGCAAGCGAGACTCGCGCGGGTAGAAACGGTATAGGCATCATATTCTCCGTTGACAACCAGTCGCTTAACCGCAAGCCCGACTTCCTATACACGTTGCTGGTGCCAGACCGTGCACGCACGCTCTTTCCATGCTTCGACCAGCCCGATATGAAGGCGGAGTACAACCTATCGCTGACACTTCCGGAGGGTTGGGTGGCGGTGTCTAATACTGCAGTAAGCCACATGGAGGGCAACACCATAGTTTTCGAGCCCACAGAGCCTTTGAGCACCTATCTCTTCTCGTTTGTGGCGGGCGAGTTCTTTAGCCGCACCTACGATGATGGCAACCATCGCTTTACGGCATACTACCGCGAGACCGACCCCAAGCGCCTTGCGCAATTGAACACCATCTTCGAGCAGGTGGCGGCATCGTTGGAGTGGTTAGAGGAGTACACGGGCATACCCTACCCCTTTGCCAAGTATGACCTTATCATGCTCCCTGGCTTCCAGTATGGTGGTATGGAGCATACGGGCGCTACGCTCTACAACGATAGTCAGATGTTGCTCGGCGAGAACCCCACGCTCGATGAGGAGTTGCGTCGCATGCAGCTTATAGCGCACGAGACAGCGCATATGTGGTTTGGCGACTATGTTACGATGGAGTGGTTCAATGACGTTTGGACAAAGGAGATATTCGCCAACTACTTTGCTGCACGCATGACCGAGCCACTATTCCCCGATGTCAACCACCGCTTAAACCGCCTCAAGACATACACCCATGCGGCTTACAACGAAGACCGCACAGCGGGTCGCACCGCCATACGCCAGGAGCTTGACAACCTGAACAATGCGGGACTTATCTACGGCCAGACAATCTACAACAAAGCCCCTATTGTGATGGATAAGATTGTGGAACTTATGGGCGAGGAGGCCTTCCGCGCGGGCATTCAGGAGTATCTGCGCACCTACGCCTATGGCAACGCCACATGGAATGACCTTGTGGCAATACTCGACAAGCACAGCAAGGAGGATATTGCGAAGTTTAGCCACGCATGGGTTGATAGAGCCTATATGCCAATGATTTACCTTACACAAAAGGGTGGCTGCTACCACATCAAAGACAACAACGCGCCATGGCGACAGCGCTTCAACTGCTACGTTGCGTATAAGGGTGGCAAAACGGAGATTATAGAGGTGGAGACAAAGTTCGGTCAGGGTCACATAAAGTTTCCACGCAATGCGGAGGTTGTTATACCCAACTGCGACGGCCGTGGCTACGGACTCTTTGTGTTGCCCACGGAGACCGCCGAGTGGATGATGGAGCAGATTGGCGAGGTTGAGGATGACCTTATGCGCCAGTCGATGGCGACGATGCTTAACGAGATATACGAGTGGCGCAAGAGCGAAACAGAGTGCGATGTGCAGAGATGGCTTAACTTCTTGCTTGATTACATCCCTTGCGAGAAGAACTACCTCATTGCATCAACGCTTAACGGCTACCTCACAAAGCCTATGCTCGAGGTGGGCACAGCCGAGGATGAAGCACGCCTTTGGGAGATTGCAACGAATTGCGATAACACCTCGCTCAGCCGCCGCCTAAAGATGACGTTGGCGCACGTTATGCGCTCGGAGCAGACATACGCTGCAATGTACGATATGTGGCTCAGCCAGAGCGATAAGATGCTCAACGAGAGCGACGCTATGACGCTTGCTTATGAGCTTGCAGTGCGCTATCCCGAGCGTTACGACGAGATATATAGCACTCAGCTTGAGCGTATTACGAACCCCGATAGGCGTAACCAATTTGAGTATATAATCCGTGGTACACACCCCGACGCTAAGGTGCGCGATGCACTCTTCGAGTCGCTTATGGAGCCCGAGAATCGCCGCATTGAGCCATGGACAGCAACGCTCCTCGGCTACCTTAACCACCACCTACGCCAAAAGGAGGCAGTGAAGTATATCTACCGCGGCTTGGAGGAGATTGAGGAGGTGCAGCGCACGGGCGACATCTTCTTCCCTCGCAACTGGGCGGGGGCGCTCCTCGGAGGTCACACAAGCGATGAAGCAAAGGCGGAGGTGGAGCGCTTCTTGAACGACCACCCCGACCTAAACCAACTCCTACGCAACAAGATATTGCAAGCAGCAGATATGCGACGTCCGCCCCATGAGACTGCCACAAAAGAGACAAAAGAGACTTAAGAGACAAAAGAGAATTTAGGGAATTTAGGGAGATTAGGGAATTTAGAGAGGGTCGTCCTTAACTTCCTTAATTTCCTTAAACTCCTTATCTTCCTTTCTTCCTTGAACTCTCCTGCCTCTTTCATCCCCATCGTCCCTTTCGTCCCTTTCGTCGCTATCACACTTATCACACGTTGTCACCCATTACTGCCTAACCCAGATAAGGTTATCCGTATCGTAGCCACGCTCGCGGGCTATGGCAAGGATATGCTCTAAGCTCTCCTCTGGTAGGCTCGGTGTGCGCGAGAGTATCCACAGATACTTTGGCGACTTGCTTCCCACAAGCGCCCACTCGTAGTTCTCGCCGAGGGCCAAGATGTTGTAGTCGGAATAGAAGAAGAGGAAAAACGACACGCGCAGCTGCCCTGGCCTCTTACCCAACTTTGCCTTGCCATCGGTGATGCGCAGCAACCCCGTGCGCATATCTATGCCGCTATTACGCACCATGATTTTACCATCTGGCTCGAGGGTGTAGAAGGCCTCGCAGCGCTCCATATTTCGCTCGAAGCTATGGTCGTAGCGCGCAATCTCGTACCAGCGACCCATATATCTTTTTACATCGAGATTGTCGACCGTAGATGTGTTGATGCTCTGCGCCTTACATGCAGAGGCTGTCATTAGAATTGCTGCCATAAGTATAGCGTACAAGTGTCTCATAATATGTGGTGTTTTCACTAGAAATGAGCATATATGATGCCAACACCGCGCTACGATTTGCATTTTTACATAAAAGATGCTATCTTTGTATTAGAATATTAATCACACTCAAATAATATGAATGCTATTGTAAAGAACGATTTTCAGTTCAAGGGCCAGAAGGGTCACTATGTAGGTAAGGTACGCGACGTATACAACATCAACGACGACTACCTCGTGATGGTTGTATCGGACCGCATCTCAGCTTTCGACGTTGTACTTCCAAAGGGTATCCCCTTCAAGGGTCAGGTATTGAACCAGATTGCTGCTAAGTTCCTCGATGCCACAACCGACATCTTGCCCAACTGGAAGATTGGTGTGCCCGACCCTATGGTAACCGTAGGTCACCGCTGCGAGCCCTACAAGGTTGAGATGGTCATCCGTGGCTACCTCTCTGGTCACGCATGGCGAGAGTATAAGGCTGGCAAGCGCACCATCTGTGGCGTGGCTATGCCCGACGGCATGGTAGAGAACCAGAAGTTCCCCGAGCCTATCATCACCCCTACTACTAAGGCCGATGAGGGTCACGACGAGGATATCTCAAAGGAGGAGATCATCTCTCAGGGCCTCGTGTCACGCGAGGAGTACGAGCAGTTGGAGGCATACACACGTGCTATCTTCCAGCGCGGTACCGAGATCGCTGCGAAGATGGGCCTTATCCTCGTAGATACAAAGTATGAGTTCGGCAAGAAGAACGGCACTATCTACCTCATGGACGAGATTCACACTCCCGACTCATCACGCTACTTCTACATGGAGGGCTACGAGGAGCGCCTTGCAAAGGGTGAGAAGCAGAAGCAGCTCTCTAAGGAGTTCGTACGCGAGTGGTTGATGGAGAATGGCTTCCAGGGTCAGGAGGGTCAGCAGGTTCCCGATATGACACCCGAGGTCGTTGCAGGCATCACTGAGCGCTATATCGAGTTGTTCGAGGCTGTTACTGGCGAGAAGTTCGTGCGCGCTGAGGATGGCGACATCGAGGCTCGCATCGAGAAGAATGTATCGGAGTACCTCAAGACATTGTAATTGAGCCATGATTAAGCCGAACATTTGGTAGGTTTATCAAACAACAGCTTAAATAGGAGTATGGGGTATTCGAGCGTATCGAATACCCCTCTATTGTAAACACCCAAACAAACACTAACCACCATGCTTGACTACATCCTCGTTCCACTATTGGGCTTTATGCCAGCCGTCGTGTTATTTGCAATTATCGTAATCTTAGATAGACGTCGCCCCGAGCCCATCGGCCAGCTATTCAAGGCCTTCGCGTTTGGTACGTTTCCTGCGATTATCATCATTTCGGTAGCATTCATCTTAGAGCTCTGCGACGTTGATATTAGCGGCACAGGGCCCTTTACCACAGCGTTCTGCGTTGCTGCTATTCCCGAGGAGGGTCTTAAGTTGCTTATGTTGTGGCTTATACTGCGCAGGAATAAGTACTACGACGAGATGTTTGACGGCATCGTCTACGCATGCTGCATAGGCCTCGGTTTTGCAGCCTTTGAGAATGTGCTATACCTCTGGGATTTCGATATGGGCGTTATGGTTGCTCGCGCCTCATTGGCAGTTCCTGGCCACTTCCTCGACGCTGTGATGATGGGTTACTTCTACTCGCTTGCAAGGTTTACAACGAAGCGCCGTGGCCTCAACATGGCACTTACATTCTTGGTTCCCATGTTGGCACATGGCCTCTACGACTACGCTATCATGTCTGCAGGGTATGTCAACATGTGGTTTACAATCCTTATCGTGCTCGTTATCTTCCCAGCTATTGTTGCTGGCTCATGGATTATCGCCATCCGCTTTATGAAGCGCCACCTAAAGAGCGATAGTGAGAACAAGGAGCTTGCTGCAAAATATGCAGTACACCCTAAGGAGGAGGAGACTGCAGAAGAGGCATAGGAGCAATAGAGGCAAAAATGCCGTCGATGGGTAGTACTTTGGCGTACGTCCCATTGACGGCATTTTTTGTTAGGGGACGCAATCGACCCCTTATCACAAGAAACTCTATTTTTGAGTAGAAGGCTGCAGATACAACGCTCGGCAAAAAAAATGCGGATAGGTTGTACTAAGATGTACTACCTATTCGCATTTTCTTTTGTTAGCGGCAGTAGATGTCTGCCTTATAATCGAAAATTAATATGATTTTGCGAACAAAACACGATACTTCGAAGGCTTGCCTGAGAATACACATGTACCCTCCTCCTCTACTACATCCATAGGTATGCAGCGGATGGTAGCCTTTGTAGCATCCTTGATAGCCTGCTCGGTCTCGGGTGTGCCATCCCAGTGTGCTGAGATAAAACCACCCTTCTCGTTGAGCACCTGCTGGAACTCCTCCCATGTGTCTACCTTTGTAATCATAGAGTTGCGGTAGTCGAGAGCCTTCTGGAAGATATTCTTCTGAATCTCGTCGAGGAGGTTTACGATGCGCTCTGTGAGACCCTCCTGCGATACGACCTCCTTAGTGAGGGTGTCGCGGCGTGCAAGCTCGATAGTGCCATTCTCCATGTCGCGGGGACCGAGGGCAAGGCGTACGGGTACACCCTTCAACTCATACTCCGCAAACTTGAAGCCCGAACGAACATTATCGCGGCCATCAACCTTAACAGATACGCCCTTTGCGCGGAGCTCCTTAGCCATCTCCTCGAGGCGTGCAACAACCTGAAGACGCTGCTCCTCACCCTTGTAGATGGGCACCATGACAACCTGTATAGGAGCGAGCTTTGGAGGAAGCACAAGACCGTTGTTGTCTGAGTGTGCCATGATGAGAGCACCCATAAGGCGTGTTGACACACCCCATGATGTTGCCCACACATACTCCTGCTTACCCTCCTTATTTGTGTACTGCACGTCGAAGGCCTTAGCGAAGTTCTGACCGAGGAAGTGTGATGTACCACTCTGAAGAGCCTTACCATCCTGCATAAGAGCCTCGATGGTGAGAGTGTCTACAGCACCTGCGAAGCGCTCGTTGGGCGACTTGTGGCCCACGATGACGGGAACACCCATCCACTCCTCAGCAAATGTCTTGTAGACGTTGATCATGCGCTCTGTCTCCTCGATAGCCTCCTCAGCTGTTGCATGTGCTGTGTGACCCTCCTGCCAGAGGAACTCTGCGGTACGGAGGAAGAGACGTGTACGCATCTCCCAGCGCACTACGTTAGCCCACTGGTTGCAGAGGATAGGTAGGTCGCGGTATGATGTGATCCAGTTCTTGTATGTGTTCCAGATGATAGTCTCCGACGTGGGGCGTACGATAAGTTCCTCCTCGAGGCGCGCTGCGGGGTCTACCACAACACCCTTACCCTCTTCATCGTTCTTGAGGCGGTAGTGAGTAACTACGGCGCACTCCTTAGCGAAGCCCTCTACGTGGCTTGCCTCGCGCGAGAAGAATGACTTGGGGATGAAGAGTGGGAAGTATGCGTTCTCGTGTCCTGTCTCCTTGAACATGCGGTCGAGGACATCGTGCATCTTCTCCCAGATGGCATAGCCATAGGGCTTGATTACCATACAGCCACGCACTGCTGAGTTCTCAGCAAGACCAGCCTTGAGTACCAAATCGTTATACCACTGCGAGTAGTTCTCGTCGCTCTTGGTCAAATCCTTCAATTCAATTGCCATATTCTATATTTTTTTGTTTATTCGTTTCGCACCTATATAAAAAAGCATAATGCGCGACAAAGGTAATAACATTTTACCATATGTCGCACACAATTTCTAATTATTTTACGCCACCACGCGCTATTTTCGCTCTATGACCTCGTCTATCACACTCGTTATCACGTCGTAGTCGTAGCCCAAACCCAAGGCATAGCGAAAGAGCTTACCCTTAAGTTCGTAGTCGTTGGCCGCCTTTGTTGTGCGTAGTCTCTTTTCGAGGCGCTCGCGAAGACGCTCTGCGGTGTCGTCATCGGCCATAAGCTCCGAAAGCACGGCACAAATCGTCTCACGCTCAACACCCTTCAGGCGTAGTTGCATAGCGATTTTACGCTCACCCCACCCCGTAAGGTGCATCTTCTCGCGCGAGTATGCCTCGGCATATCGACGATTGTCGATGTAGCGGTCGGCGATGAGTTTGTCGAGCACACCGCGCTGCTCCGCCTCGGGCACACCCCATGTGCGCATCAGGCGCAGGGCATCCCCCGTGCTCTTCTCGCTACGCGACGCAAGACGCATCAACGACTGCAACGCCTGTTGTGCCGTCTTTGTCTTGGGCATGCGTGGCTCTGGCGTCATCTCGCTATCGAACTCACCCTTGCGCATATCATTCTTGGTTTACCTCTAAAGTCTTCTTTTACTGTCACTTCTGTGTAGCCCTCGTGCTCCAACATCGCCACCATCTCCTCTACCAACGACTCGTAAATCTCGAAGTAAAGATGTCCATCGTCATTAAGCATCTTACGGCCAGTTTGTGCTATTGCGCGGTAGAAGATAAGAGGGTCGCTATCCTCAACAAAGAGGGCTATATCGGGTTCATACTCCGTGACGTTTGGGCGCATAAGAGCTCTGTCACTTTCGGGTATATAGGGTGGATTCGAGACTATGGCATCGAACATAACGCCCTTAAACTGAGCACTAAAATCCACGAGGGCATCACCCTCCACAAAGCGCACATCAGGGGCATACTCCGCACCATTCTCCCGTGCAATGGCGAGTGCCTCTGGCGATATATCCATCGCCCACACCTCGCTACTGGGCACCATGCGCCTTAGGGCAATGGCGATACATCCACTACCGGTGCAGACATCCAAGATGCGAGCACCCTCCTTTGCCTCGCGAGCCACCCAGTCTACAAGCTCCTCGGTCTCGGGGCGAGGGATGAGCACACCCTCCCTAACCGTGAGTTCCATATCGGCAAAGTCGGCCTTACCAACGATATACTGCACGGGACGCCACGATCGTAACTCATCGCAAATAGTCTCAAATTCAGGGATTTCCAGCTCTACATTGGGCTCTATTAGGAGGTCATTGCGCGAGATACGCCCCTTAGCAAGGATTATCATCTCGGCTATCTGTCGCGCCTCAACGTCGGGGTAGCACTCGCTGGCTACGTCTACGAGTTGCAAGAATATATCTCTGCGTGCTGCCATCTACAACTGCAATTTTAGGTCGGCAAGTGCCACAGCCGCCATCGCCTCAACAACCACGGCAGCACGACGTGCTATGCAAGCATCGTGGCGACCACCTATGCTCAGGGGGCGCACCTCACCCGCCGAAAAGTCGAATGTCATCTGCTGCTTAGCAATGCTGGGCGTAGGCTTTATCGCCACGCGCACAACGATAGCATTGCCATTGGCAATGCCACCATTTATACCACCCTCATTGTTCGTATATGTAACACCCGTCTCGCTGACTATCATATCATTACGCTCCGAACCACGCTTGCGCGTCGCCTCAAAGCCATCGCCAAACTCCACGCCCTTAACTGCAGGGATGGAGAATAGCAGATGTGCCATAACGCTCTCCACCGAATCGAAGAATGGCTCGCCAAGAGGCTCTCGAATGCCCCTTATGCGGCACTCCACAACGCCACCTACGGAGTCGCCATCGGCCTGTGCACGCTCTATGACCTCATCAAACCTTGTCACATCACGCACATCTCCCACCTCAATCAATCGCGTCTCGAACTCCACGCCCGAGAGCAAAGCCTTAGCCACCACGCCCGCAGCAACAAGCGCCACGGTCATGCGTCCTGAGGAGATGCCACCGCCTGCAATATCGCACTCCGAGCCATACTTACGCAACTGAACTAAGTCGGCATGCGAGGGGCGGGGTTGACGACGCAAGTGATCGTAGTCACGACTACGTATATTACTATTACTGAAGGTTATACGCAACGCCTCACCCGTTGTACGACTCTCTGCATCGAGGCCCTCAATCGTAGGCACATCGGCCTCATGACGTGGTGTCTCTCCACTGCGACTGGGGCGACGACGGTCCATGTCGGCCATAAAGGCCTCGATGGGCAACGCAACACCCGCAGGTGCACCCTCCACGAGCACACCCACCTCATCGGCATGCGAAGCGCCAAATATGGTTATTTTAAGTCTATTTCCGAAGCTGTTATTCACCCTACTTACTTTATTTTAAGCATTTCGAGATCGTCGAAGAACGAGGGATAGCTCTTAGCAACGCACTCACGATTGCGTATTTCAACCTCATCCTCTATACGCAACGCAGTAATTGCCAACGACATAGCAATGCGATGATCGTCATGCGAATCTACCTCCGCAGCGTGGGGCTTACCTCCCACCACGCGCATAATGTTCTCTTCGTAGTCGAGTTCTATCTCTATGCCGAGCTTGCGATACTCCTCTCTGAGTACCTCGCCACGGTCGCTCTCCTTGCCACGCAAGCGCTCGATACCACGAATGGTAGATACGCCATCTGCCGCCGCAGCCAATGCCACCAATGCGGGGAACAAATCGGGTGAATTTGTTGCATCGAACGTGAAGGCCTCCAAAGGTCGATGTGCCACGGTGATGGCACCCTCCTCGATAATGATTGAGGCACCAGCACGCTCCAAAGCGCGACATACCAACGTGTCGGCCTGGCGCGAGAGTGTAGATATGTTGCGCACCGTAACTTCACCCGCAATAGCAGCAGCAACCATGATGAATGCCGCAGCACTCCAGTCGCTCTCAATAGTGTAGTCTACAGGCTTAAGTTCTTGGTTTCCCTCTACATAGAACTCCGAATAGTCACCCTCGTTGTGCATAATCTCAACACCAAAGCGCTCCAATGTCTCGAGCGTCATGTCGATATATGGCGTAGATACAGCATCGCGCACCTCGATTGTGGTGTCGCTCTTTGCCGCGGGTAGCGCAATAAGCAAGCCCGTGATAAACTGCGACGATATGCTACCGTCAACAACTACCCTACCGCCCTTGATTGGTCCATGCACCTCGATGGGTAGACGGCCACCGCCATCACGCACCTCAACGCCGAGTGCGCGCAGAGGCTCCACCATCATCGCCATGGGGCGGTGACGTAGCGTGCCCTCACCCTCGATAATCATAGCCCTGTCAGAGAGCGCAGCAATGGGCGTAAAGAGGCGCGCCGCAAGTCCCGACTCGCCAACATTGAGTCCGTTGGCTGCGGGCTTAAGGCCACCATCTATGATAAGTGTGTTGTCATCCTTGATTTCGACACGCGCACCGAGCGTCCTGATAGCCTCGATGGCCGAACGCGTGTCACGGCATAGCTCTATGCCACGAAGTGTTGTGCGTCCTGAGGCGAGAAGTGCCGCAGCCAACGCACGCTGTGCATAACTTTTCGAGCATGGCGGAATAACCTCGCCACGCAACCTATTCCCTAAAGGAACCGTACTATCATCCATATATTATATATAATGTTGCTAAAAACCCACTATAGGTCATCCTCATCCTCCACAATGTGGGTATGTCCCATCTGGCGAAGTGCCTCCTCGCGCTCGCGCTCCTCCTTCTCGCGCATCTGACGACGCATCTGTGGCGAGCTACGAAGCTCGAAGTTGCTACCGAGATATACCTTACGCACCATCTCATCGGCGGCCAAATCCTCTGCCGTACCCGCCTTAAGAATCTTACCTTCGTAGAGAAGGTATGTGCGGTCGGTAATGGCGAGGGTCTCGTCGACGTTGTGGTCGGTGATGATAACGCCAATGTTCTTATCCTTGAGCGTACCTACGATGTTCTGAATATCCTCCACAGCGATGGGGTCTACACCCGCAAATGGCTCGTCCAAGAGGATAAACGAGGGGTTGATAGCCACGGCACGTGCAATCTCCGTGCGGCGACGCTCACCACCCGAGAGTTGATTACCATAACTGCGGCGCACCTTCTGTAGGCGGAACTCCTCGATAAGTTGCTCCACGCGCTCACGCTGGTATTGACGCGAGTAGTTGGTCATCTCCAACACGGCACGTATGTTGTCCTCAACTGTGAGGTGGCGGAACACCGATGCCTCCTGTGCGAGGTAGCCCACACCCATCTGTGCGCGGCGATATACTGGAAGCTTGGTGATGTTTGTAACCTTGCCGTCGTTATCCTCAAGGTAGATATTACCCTCGTTGGGTTTGATAAGTCCCACGATCATATAGAAGGTCGTAGTCTTACCCGCACCATTAGGGCCGAGCAGACCTACGATCTCTCCCTGATTAACGTCAATGGTGACATGGTTCACGACGGTACGTGATTTATAGGATTTTACCAGCTCACTTGTGAAAAGTCTCATTGGCTATTGCATTTTTTTTGTAACTTTTTTGCAAAGTTATCACTATTTTTCAAAAAAATATAGTATATTTGGGTAAAATTTTTAGATAAAATTTATGGACACCGAACAAAGCGTATTATTACACGATAAATTACGTGAGTATTTTGGATTTTCATCGTTCAAGGGCAACCAGGAGGCAGTCATTCAAAACGTACTCTCTGGCAAGGACACCTTCGTGCTTATGCCGACAGGTGGTGGTAAGTCGTTGTGCTACCAGTTGCCTGCCCTTATCATGGATGGTGTAGCTATCGTTATCTCCCCCCTCATCGCCTTGATGAAGAATCAGGTCGATGCGATGCGTACCTTCTCTACCGAGTCGGGCATAGCACACTTCCTTAACTCATCGCTCAACAAGTCTGCCATAGCACAGGTGCGTCAGGATGTTCTTGAGGGACGCACTAAGCTGCTATACTTCGCCCCCGAGTCGCTGACCAAGGAGGATAACATCGCTTTCTTGCGCAAGATCAAGATTTCGTTCTACGCCATAGATGAGGCACACTGTATCTCGGAGTGGGGTCATGACTTCCGCCCTGAGTACCGCCGTATTCGTCCCATTATCAATGACATTGGTCAGGCACCACTCATCGCCCTCACAGCAACTGCGACACCCAAGGTGCAGATGGACATTCAGAAAAACCTCGGCATGACAGACGCAACGGTATTCCGTTCGTCGTTCAATCGTGCCAACCTATACTACGAGTTGCGACCCAAGCAAAATGTAGACCACGACATCATCCGCTTCATTAAGCAGAACGAGGGTAAGAGCGGTATCATCTACTGCCTCAGCCGCAAGAAGGTGGAGGAGCTCGCCGAGTTGCTTATGGCAAATGGCATCAAGGCTCGCGCCTACCATGCCGGCATGGATGCGCAGACACGCGCCGACAATCAAGATGCCTTTCTACATGAGCGCGTAGATGTCATCGTGGCAACCATAGCCTTCGGTATGGGTATCGACAAGCCCGATGTGCGCTATGTCATCCACTACGACATACCCAAGTCGTTGGAGGGCTACTACCAGGAGACAGGACGTGCAGGACGCGATGGTGGCGAGGGTCACTGTCTGACGTTCTACAGCTACAAGGATATTCAGAAACTCGAGAAGTTCATGCAGGGTAAGCCCGTTGCCGAGCAGGAGATTGGCAAGCTACTGCTTCTTGAGACCGTATCATATGCCGAGAGTTCGATGTGTCGTCGTCGCTCGTTGTTGCACTACTTCGGCGAGACATACCCCGAGACCAACTGTGGCAACTGCGACAACTGCTGCAAGCCCAAGCCCAAGGTGGAGGCTAAAGAGGAGTTGCAGCTGGCACTCGAGGCACTAAAGGCTATTGGCGACAAGTTCAAGGCCGACCACCTCGTATCTGTACTCATGGGTAAGGTTACGGCTATGATTAAGAGCTATAGCCACAACAAACTCGAAGTCTTTGGTGCGGGTGAGGATAAGGATGCACGCTTCTGGAATGCTATCATCCGCCAGGGTCTTATCATGGGCCTTATCGACAAAAACATCGAGAACTACGGACTTATATCTATTAACGCGCGCGGAGAGGAGTATATTAAGAAGCCTACGTCGGTAAGCATAACCATCGACCACGACTACGACGCCGAGGATGAGAACGAGCCATCAGGTCCTATCAAGGGTGGTGGCGCAGCCGACGAGGAGCTCTACGCCATGCTTAAGGATTTGCGCCGTAAGGTGGCTAAGCAGAATGACCTTCCTCCCTATGTCATCTTCCAAGACCCCTCGTTGGAGGATATGTCAATACAGTACCCCATCACCATCGAGGAGTTGCAGACTATATCGGGTGTAGGTGCAGGCAAGGCACAGAAGTTTGGCGAGGAGTTCGTCAAGCTCATCAAGGCATACGTCGAGGAGAAGGAGATTCTCCGACCACAGGATATGGTGGTTAAGGGCGTGGCAAACAAGGCAAGCAACAAGATCTTCATCATCCAATCTATCGACCGCAAGATGGACTTCGAGGATATAGCACGCGCCAAGAACCTCGATATGGATGAGCTACTTAGCGAGATTGAGGCTATCGTGAACTCTGGTACACGTCTCGACATACAGTACTACCTCAACACCATCATGGATGAGGATAAGGTCGAGGATATCTACCTCTACTTCAAGGAGGATGCCGAGACAGACTCGTTGGATGACGCTATCGAGGAGCTCGGCTCGGAGTATAGCGAGGAGGAGATACGTCTGGTGCGCATCAAGTTTATTTCGGAGGTAGCAAACTAAAGTTTTGATATGGCAGAAGTTAGAGCAAAGAAGGCTCTCGGTCAGCACTTCCTGACCGACCTAAATATAGCGCGCAAGATTGCGACATCGCTCTCTGGTGGCACAGCCGAGGCACCCGACAAGGTGCTCGAGGTGGGCTGCGGCATGGGTGTGCTCACGCAGTTCTTGTTGGAGCGTAACGACGTGGTAACCTACGGCGCCGAGATCGACTCGGAGTCTGTGGAGTATCTCCACGCCCACTACCCCGACTTTGCGCCACGCCTCACCGAGGGCGACTTCCTAAAGATGGACCTGCGCGCAGAGTATGGTGATAGGCTTAAGATTATAGGTAACTTCCCCTACAATATCTCGTCACAGATATTCTTCAAGGTGCTCGAGAACCGCGACATCGTACCCGAGTGCGTGGGCATGATACAGAAGGAGGTTGCCGTGCGCTTAGCCGAGCCTCCAGGCTCTAAGGAGTATGGCATCCTCAGCGTATTGCTCCAGGCGTGGTACGACATCGACTACCTCTTCACCGTGGGCGAGAAGGTGTTTAACCCACCGCCAAAAGTTAAGAGCGCCGTGGTACGCCTCGTACGTAATAACGTTGAAAAACTCGACTGCGACGAGCAGCTATTTATAAAGGTTGTAAAGGCGTCGTTTGGCCAGCGCCGCAAGATGTTGCGCAACTCGCTCAAGGCGGCATTTGGCAACTTCGGGGGCAACGAACACAAGTTCTTCACCATGCGTGCCGAGCAGTTATCTGTCGCCGACTTTGTGGAGCTCACAAACTGGGTAGCAGAGAATAAATAATACGCTATTGAGACAGCGATGCTCTTCGATCGCTAAGGCGCAGGACGGGAGCACCATCGTAGCTGTCTACAACACCGACTAATGTCACTACATCGACTGGGATAGTCTCAGTGGCGTAGTGACATCTGTTTAATGTTGCCACGGTGAGCGTATCGCACCCATCGGTAAAGTAGCGCATAGACGAGGCAAAGGGTTCATCCGTTGCAGAGCAATCGCACCACGCAAGCCCTGCTTGCTCATCTACTATCGACACCCTCTCTATGCGAACAAAGCGCGACACATGCGCCATACATAAATCGGCTATAGCCATGCTCTCAGACATATATTTTGAGGCATCGCAACTACTAACACTCAGTCTATTAGCAACCTCCACCTCAGCGATACGATCTACGACATACTCCCCCGTAGGCTTTGCACCCAACACTATGCGCTCACCTTCGCGACCGATATATAGGCCCTCGCAACGCATAGTGACCTCCGAGCCCAATGGCACAATGCGCTCCACGCTCTCTACGTCGAGCTTAACCTCTATGCCAGCCGTGCCATCGTAAAGCACAAACGACTTGTAGCTTTCGCCACGCTTATCGTTGAGTACCACGCACCCCTTAATCCACATGTCGCTCTTTATGCACTGACTGCTATGGTCGGCAAAGGTGCGCAGATACTCTATGGAGACCTCTCCACTATGTTGCTCACCTAAAGGCTCTTGCGAGCAACCCACAGCCATAAGCACAATGCTAATATATAGTGCAATCCTCCGCATATCGCATCTTAAGCTGATAACACTCCTCTCCTGCGTTATACTTCGCCCACTCCACGATGCCGGACAATGCCACCTCGCTCTGAGGTATCGCCTCATCGGCAAAGCGCGCATAGTCACGCGTGTATACTACAATACTATCTCCAGCCCCACTCTTAAACAGCGAGTAGCCTCTCCAGCGGGCGTCGGCAAGCGTTTCTCCTGCCAGCGTATCTATGCTTGTCGAGGCTTCAAGATGCAGACCCTCTATTCGCACAAGTCGTCCACACTCTGCAGGCGTAAGTTCATATATATGGCGGTTGCGAGGCGTCTGCACCTCAACACTTTCACCACGCACTACTACCCTATCCATTGCCTCGCGCGAAGCGAGATACCCCACGGCATAACTCTCATACGCCTCAGCCTCAGCGCCTACGGCAATCACACCGCGCTGATATGCCACGCAACAACCCTTAAGGCGTAGCGCAACTTCCAAGCCCTCGGGATAGTCGGCAGCAAGGGGCGTAAGGCCCATCATAACCTCCACAGCACCCGTGCCATCGTCAACAACTATGGTGCGGTAGAAGTTGTCATCCCTATCCGATGAGATTATACGTCCTACAACCACCACATCATCCGCTATCGTATGCGGGCGAATATCAACAACCGAACTGCGCAGGCGCTCAATGGTCGTCGTGGGTGCTGGTAGCGTGGACACAATATGAGACTCGTCGGCAGCATTGTAGCAACCGACGAGCATAAAACATAGTATCGCAAGGAGTATTCTCATCTCTATTTCGAACTCTTAGCCTCTACCCACGAGTCCTTCAAACCGAGGAAGTAGAGAATGCCATCGAGACCCACGGTCGAGAGCGACTGTCGCGCCGTCTCACGCACCTTGGGCTTAGCATGGAAAGCGATTCCGAGGCCCGCAATGTTGAGCATGGGCAGATCATTAGCACCATCGCCCACAGCCACAGACTGCTGAATATCAATGTTTTCAAACTGACACAACAGGCGCAACAACTCGGCCTTACGCGCACCATCCACAATCTCGCCAGTGTAGCGACCCGTGAGCTTGCCATCCTCAACCTCGAGCTCGTTAGCATATACATAGTCGAAGCCGAAGCGACTCTTGAGGTAGTTGCCGAAGTATGTGAATCCACCCGAGAGGATAGCAGTCTTGTAACCCACGCGCTTCAAGATGGTCATCATGCGGTCCACGCCCTCTGTGATGGGAAGGTTGACAGCGATATCCTCCATTACGCTTACGTCTAAGCCCTTCAATAGCGCCACACGCTGCTCGAAGCTCTCGCGGAAGTCTATCTCGCCACGCATAGCACGCTCGGTGATGTCGCGCACCTCTGCACCCACGCCAGCACGGTCTGCCAACTCATCGATAACCTCCGTGCGGATAAGCGTAGAGTCCATATCGAAGCAGATGAGACGGCGCGAACGACGGAAGATACCATCGCGCTGGAACGAAAGGTCTACATCACCCTCCTTCGTAATCTTCATCAACTCATTCTGAAAGTAACTCTTGTCCGAGAGCGTGCCACGCACCGAGAACTCGATACTGGTCTTGGGTGCTCGCTCATCCTCATCCAAGGGCATACGACCCGTAAGGCGGTTGATGTCGTCGATGTTGAGCCCCGCCTCCGATATAAGCTGCGTCACGCGCGAAATGTGCTCTGCAGTAATCTTGCGACCCACAAGCGTGAGGATGTAGCGGTTCTTGCCCTGACCCGTCACCCAACGGCGGTACTCATCCTCGTCAATGGGCGTAAAGCGTATCTGAATATTCATCTCCGAGGCCTTGAAGAGGAGCTCCTTCATAATCTGGCCCGAACACTCGGCAGTAGTCATAAAGAGGATGCCGAGGGTCAACGACTGATGTATGTTCGACTGGCCGATGTCGAGGATAAAGGCGTCGTGACGCGCAAGAATACCTGTCAACGATGATGTTAGACCAGGCTTATCCTCACCCGAGATGTTAATCTGTATAATCTCTATCTTATCATTCTTCATATAAAAATGCACACTTTATTAAATTTAATGCACAAATATACAAATTTTTGCGTTACATTGCTACACCAGTAGCACCTTTTTTTTGTATTTACAGACTTCAACACTCTAAGACTACTCAATATGCACCTTCAATAACGCCTCACCAAGATGGTGTAGGTGACGTTCAATATCCTGCATACGCTCAAACGAAGGCTTCTTCAGGGACGAAAGGGACCAAAGGGACCAAAGGGATGACTCGGACAACGACAGAGACCAAAAGGACCAAAGGGACGATAGAGACCAAAGGGATGGCTCGGACATTTCTGTTGATAGCGACTTCTCTTAGGTCTCTAAGGTCTCTTAAGTCGCTTTTGTCTCTTTTGTCTCTTTTGTCTCTTTTGTCTCTTTTGTCTCTTTTGTCTCCTAAGGAGAGAATCTACCCCGTTGCTCGCGTCAGCAAATCAGAGATTATATACGTAGAATAGGGTTATAACAAACTCAAACCACAACTTTCGGGCGAGAAGTGAGGATATTAGCGAAAAATAATTAACTTTGCGACGTTAAAACTTTTGAACGTTCAACTAAAGCAAATTTTATAGCTATGGAATTAAAGGATATTTTGGCTATCTCGGGTCAGCCCGGCCTCTACAAGTATGTGGCACAGTCGCAGCGCGGCGTTATCGTAGAGTCACTCCTCGATGGTAAGCGCATGAACGCCGCTGCAACATCACGCGTAAGCGCGCTCACAGAGATCTCTATGTTCACTGAGGGTGAGGATATTCCACTTGCAAACGTATTCACAAACATCTGGAACTACACTGAGGGCAAGGAGGCTATCTCTCACAAGGAGTCGGCTGATAAGATTCAGGCAGAGTTCGCACAGGTATTGCCTGAGTACGACCGCGAGCGCGTTCACGTTTCAGACATGAAGAAGTGCTTCGCTTGGTACAACCTCTTGGTTAAGGCTGGCTTCACAGAGTTCAAGCTCCCCAACTACGAGGAGGAGGGCGCAGAGGAGTAATCAGAAGCAATCCAAATGTGTTTAGGGGCTGTTCAACAATTTGTTGACAGCCTCTTATTGCAAGAAGTTGTATAACAAGAGCTAATTTTAGGCGCACGAAGCTCGAAAAAGCGGAGTTTACTTTAGCGTAAATGAGCATTTTGAGAGCGAATGCAACGCCAAAGTAGCCTTGTTATACAACTTCTTTTTTGCTATTTCAAAATAAATTAGTATCTTTGGAGGTTAATAGACCCGAACGGCGTAAATAACAAGAAAATAGATAAATTTAAACCTAAAACATTATGAAAAGACTACTTAAGCTCGCGGCCCTTGTGGGCGCATTCATCGGCTCGGTATACACGGCTGATGCTTGTACAAACTTCATCGTGACGCGCGGTGCCTCTACCGACGGCTCAAACATGGTAACATACGCTGCCGACTCTCACGGCCTCTACGGCACACTCTACCAGTATATTCCTGGTAAGTACACCGAGTGGATGGATGTAACTGAATGGGATACAGGTCGCTACATCGGTAAGATTAAGCAGGTACCCGTGACATACCGCACTCTTGGCAACTCTAACGAGCACTCGCTCTTCATCACTGAGACTACATTTGGTGGCCGTCACGAGTTGGAGGATCCTAATGGTGGCATCGACTACGGCTCACTCATCTACATCACATTGCAGCGCGCAAAGACTGCACGTGAGGCTATTGCTATCATCGTAGACCTCGCCAACACCTACGGCTACGCATCTTCAGGTGAGTCATTCTCTATCGTAGATACCGAGGAGGCGTGGATCATGGAGCTTATCGGCAAGGGTCCCAACGACAAGGGTATCGTATGGGTAGCACGCCGCATTCCTGATGGCTATGTTAGCGGTCATGCTAACCAGGCACGCATCACCACATTCCCCTGGAACGACCCCGAGAACTGTCTCTACGCTCCCGACGTAGCAGATGTAGCACGTAAGTTCGGCTGGTATGAGGGTTCAAACGAGGATTTCAGCTTTGCTGATGCTTATGCACCCCTCGATTTCGGTGCTATGCGTGGTTGCGAGGCTCGCGTATGGGCATTCTTCCGCACTGTAGCTGCCGACATGGATCAGTATGAGGACTATGCTATGGGTCACAACCCCGCTAACCGTATGCCTTTGTGGGTTAAGCCCGTGGAGAAGGTATCGCCCAAGCTCCTCATGGACTGCATGCGCGACCACTACGAGGGTACAAAGATGGATATGACAACCGACATCGGTGCTGGTGGCGAGGGCTGCCCTTACCGCTGGCGTCCTATGTACTTCGAGGTAGACGGCGTTGAGTACTGCAACGAGCGCGCTACAGCTACACAGCAGACAGCATTCTGGCTCGTAGGTCAGGCACGTCCTGGCAAGACTGGTATTCTCTGGTTTGGTACTGACGATGCTGCAACCTCACCTCTCACTCCTATCTACGTTACCTCAACCGAGGTTCCCGAGTGCTTGAAGGAGGGTAACGGCACAATGCTTAAGTACTCTGACACCTCTATGTTCTGGATTACAAACCGCGTAGCACAGTTTGCATACTTGCGCTACAACGTCGTAGGCAAGGCTGTACGCCAGAATATCGACGCATGGGAGAATACTATGATTGATATGGTCAACGAGTTCGACCAGGAGCTCGCAGGCCTAAACCAGAAGAAGGCACGCAAGATGGCTACAGAGTTTAGTGTAGAGAATGCTCAGCTTCTCTTCCACTTCTGGGAGGGCTTGGATGAGTACCTCATGGTTAAGTACATCGATGGCAACGTTAAGGGTGAGGACGAGAAGGGCTTCATCGACAACGGCAACGGCAAGGACATCCCTGGCGTTATCGAGATGCCTGGTTACTCAGAGAACTGGAAGCGTGCTGTAGCTGCCGACAAGGGCGAGATCCTCAAGGTGGTAAAGTAATTGCAACGTAACAACTTAAGACTACTACTATGGAAAGATATGATATCATCGTTATAGGCTCAGGCCCTGGTGGTTATGTAGCGGCTATTCGTGCGGCACAGTGTGGCAAGCGCGTGGCTATTGTCGAGAAGGCAGATGCTGGTGGCGTATGCCTCAACTGGGGTTGCATCCCCACCAAGGCACTCGTGCGCTCGGCACAGGTATACGCAGACTGCAAGGCTGCGGCAACCTACGGCGTAAGCATCGAGGGTGAGGTAAAGCCCGACTGGGCAAAGATGGTGGAGCGCGAGCGTATGGTGGCAACAACCATGAATAAGGGTGTTCAGTTCCTCTTGAAGAAGAATAACATCAACGTTATCGCGGGCTTCGGCCGCCTAAAGGCTGAGGACACCGTAGAGGTTGAGGGCGTAGACTACGAGGCTGACCACATCATCCTCGCTACAGGTGCACGTCCCCGCGTCATGCCCTTCATGCCTATCGACGGCAAGCACATCATCTCGTCTAAGGAGGCCCTCGTACTTCCCGAGCTCCCTGAGACTATGGTCGTTGTGGGCTCTGGCGCTATTGGCTCGGAGTTCGCATACATCTACGCTACGATGGGCGTCAAGGTTACCATTGTCGAGTATATGCCACAGATTATGCCCCTCGAGGATGAGGACACCGCAAAGGCTATGGAGCGCGCCTTCCGCAAGCTCCGCGCTACGGTTATGACATCTACTACCGTAAAGTCTGTATCGGTACGCGAGGATGGCAAGTGCGACGTGGTTATCGAGGGTAAGAAGGGGGAGCAGACACTCGAGGCAGATGTCGTGCTCTCGGCTGTCGGCATCAAGTCTAACATCGAGGACATGGGTCTTGAGGAGCTCGGCATAGCTATCGAGTGCGACAAGATTAAGGTTGACGAGCACTACAAGACAAGCGTCGACGGCGTATATGCTATCGGTGACATCATCGCTACTCCCGCCCTTGCACACGTAGCTTCGGCCGAGGCTATTCACTGCGTGGAGCACATCTGCGGTCTCGAGCCCGAGGCTGTGGACTACTCTACCATCCCATCGTGCATCTTCACCTCTCCCGAGGTTGCCTCTGTGGGCATGACCGAGGCGCAGGTAAAAGCTGCGGGCATCGAGTATAAGGTGGGTAAGTTCCCATATACCGCATCGGGCAAGGCAACAGCAGCGGGTGAGCGCGACGGCTTTGTGAAGCTCATCTTCGACGCTGAGGAGAAGTTGCTCGGCGCGCACTTCGTGGGCCACAACGTTACGGAGATGATTGGCGAGCCTACGTTGGCTAAGGTATTGGGTGTGAATGCACACCGCATTGCACGCACCATCCATGCACACCCCTCGATGCACGAGGCAGTGATGGAGGCAGCAGAAGATGCACTTGGTTGCGCCATCCACATGTAATTTAGCACTATAAGGCAGCATCTGCTGCCGCTAACAAAAGAAAATGCGAATGGGCAGTACGCCACAGTACAGCACATCCGCATTTTTTTTTTGCCGAGCGTTGCATCTACTACCTTCTACTGCTAAATTGAATCTCTTGTGATAGTGGCACATCTCACGCAGCCATGGTAAGAAATAGAGTCGCGGACTTGCACTCTTGCTATATAATTTGTACTTTTGCAAGCAAAAGAACAAAACTATGACCGTAAAGGAACGTTTAGAGAGAATATATGCGACACTACCCCAGGGCGTGAACCTCGTGGCGGTATCGAAGTTTCACCCCGCAGAGCGCGTGATGGAGGCCTACGAGGCGGGTCAGCGCATCTTCGGCGAGAGCCGTCCTCAGGAGATGGCAGCAAAGGCCGCAGAGCTACCTAAAGATATAGTGTGGGCAATGATTGGCCACCTACAGACCAACAAGGTCAAGATGATAGCACCCTTCGTATCGCTCATCGCATCGGTAGATTCCGACCGTCTCATTGAGGAGATAGAAAAGCAGGCAGCAAAGAACGAGCGCAAGATAGATATTCTCCTTGAGGTGCACGTGGCGGACGAGGAGACAAAGTCGGGTTGGGACATCGAGGCATTGCGCGCATACATCGCCTCGGGAGCGTTGGAGGCGATGTCGCACATCCGCGTGCGTGGCGTGATGACCATCGCCACAAATACCGACGACGAGGCTACGATACGTCGTGACTTCCAGGTCATAAAGGATATTTTCGAGGAGCTTAAGCCACGCTTTGGCGAGGCCTTCGACACCCTCTCTATCGGCATGTCGGACGACTACCCCTTGGCCCTTGAGTATGGCTCTACAATGGTGCGCATAGGCACTGCAATCTTCGGTGCTCGCGAATACTAAACACCCGGCCATGCGATACTTCATAGAGTTACAATACGACGGTGCGGCATACTTCGGCTGGCAGCGTCAACCCGACACCGCAACGGTGCAGGGCACCATCGAGGCCAAGCTCTCGATGCTACGCGGTGTGCCCACAGAGATTGTGGGCGCGGGACGCACCGACACGGGCGTAAATGCCTCGTTCTACACCGCTCATTTCGATAGCGACACCACCATCGACTGCCACCAGTTAGCATACAAGCTCAACAAGGTACTACCCCACGACATCGCCATAATGCGCATATACGAAGTCGAGGAGAGCCAGCATGCCCGCTTCGACGCCAAGGAGCGCGAGTACACCTACTTCCTCACACCCCGCAAGTCGCCCTTCCGTCGCTACTCGGCATGGCACTACACCGCCGACCTCGACATCGAGGCTATGAACAGCGCTGCGGCACGACTCATTGTGCACGAGGACTTCACATCATTCGCAAAGCTCAACTCGAACAATAAGACCAACATCTGCCACATAACACACGCCGAGTGGGTGGTGGAGAGCGACGGCACGCTACGCTTCACCATACGTGCTGACCGCTTCCTACGCAACATGGTGCGCGCCATTGTAGGCACTCTCGTCGATGTTGGCCGTGGCCGCTATAGCGTCGAGGAGTTCGACAACATCATCACCTCGCGCGACCTATCACGCTCGAGTGCCGGAGCACCCGCCTGCGGACTATTCCTTTCAAACGTAAAATATTAGCAGGCCACACTCCTCATAATGAACTATTTAGCACGACAGATACTCACTATCGTAGCCCTTCTATGCCTCTATACGCCCGCCATGGCACAGAGCACGCTCAACAAGAAGGAGCGCACCGCTATAGCCTCAACCCTGCAGAGCATAACGCTACCCGAGGTTGCGGGAAGCTATGTCAAGGTCGACGAGGTGCGCATACGCAATGGCAAGGTTGAGGTTAAAGCCTCGGCAGAGCTCGCCTACTACCCCATGCGACATGAGAGCCTCGAGCGCATATACGACAGCGTGCGCAACGCCCTACCCGAGAAGTTTCGCAACCATAAGCTCGTGATATATGCCGACGGCAAACTTATAGATAACCTCGTTCCGCACTACTACGACCCTAAGCACACATCTAAGGCCTTTACATATAAGAGCGGCACACCTCTTATCACCCGAGTAAGCGAGCTATCAAGACCCACAAAGGGATTGCAAAACAGACATATAGCCCTATGGCAGAGCCATGGCCGCTACTATAAGAACAAGATGGATGACTGGTACTGGCAGCGCGTGCGCCTGTGGGAGACCGTCGAAGATCTATACACGCAGAGCTACGTCATACCCTACGTTCTACCTATGCTTGAGCGCGCTGGAGCAAACGTGCTTCTACCGCGTGAGCGCAGCATGCGCAACGAGGAGGTCATCCTCGATAACGACGAGGGCCTATCGCCCGCCATATACCGCGAGACCGGAGGTGCTACGACGTGGAAGCATGCCGGTGTAGGCTTTGCACACCTCCACGACGTCTACCCCTCGGGCCACAACCCCTTCACCGATGGCACAGCACGCATGATAGCCACAACCGCGGATAGCACAAAGATAGCAACAGCAACGTGGGGAGGAACGATACCTACATCGGGCATATACACTCTCTACATCTCCTACGCCACGCTTAAAAATAGCGTCCGCGATGCCCACTACACTATACATGCATCGGGTGGCGACCACACCTTCACCATAAACCAGAAAATGGGTGGCTCGATGTGGATAGCCCTCGGCGAGTTCTACTTCGAGGCGGGCGAGCATGAGTGCCTTGTAACCCTCTCGAACTACTCCGCAGAACAGGGCGTGGTAAGCGCCGATGCCATAAAAATTGGCGGTGGCATGGGCAACATTGGCCGTAGCCGCAACGCCACAGACACCCTCACACGAGCAAATACCAGCGGCTACCCACGCTTCACCGAGGGCGCACGCTACTGGTTACAATGGTCTGGATTCCCCACGAGCGTCTACGCACCTAAGAATGGCACAGACGACTACAAAGATGACTATATGTCTCGTGCACACTGGGTTAACTACCTTATGGGAGGTTCTGAACACCTTGCCGACAGCATCGGTAAGCGCATACCCATAGACCTGACACTCGCCATGCACTCCGATGCGGGTGTGAGAGACAATGACGACGTGGTGGGCACGCTCGGCATCTACTGCACACGCGACAACAAGGGTAAGTTCGCCCTCAACGCCTCACGCCTACGCTCACGCGACCTTACGGATATTGTGATGACGCAGATAGTTAGCGACATACGCGCACTTCACGAACCCGACTGGAAGCGCCGAGGAATGTGGGATAGAGCCTACTACGAGGCACGCCTACCCTACTGCCCCACGATGCTCCTCGAGCTACTCTCGCACCAGAACTATGGCGACATGAGCTACGGTCTCGACCCAGCCTTTCGCTTCGACGTTAGCCGCGCGATATATAAGGGCATACTGCGCTACGTGGCCTCGCAATACGACTTCGACTACGTCGTACAGCCCCTACCCGTGCATAACTTTGCAGTAGTTTTACATGGCAACACAGCGCACCTATCGTGGCAGCCCACGTCCGACCCATTAGAGCCCACAGCCGAGGCGGAGTACTACATACTCTACACACGCATCGATGGCGGTGGCTTCGACACAGGTCGCCGCATTGAGGGCACGTGCACGATGGTAGAGCAGGAGCATGGCCACACCTATAGCTACCGCATCACGGCTGTAAATAGTGGTGGCGAGAGCTTCGACTCCGAGACCCTATCAGCATGCTATAATCCCCATTCTAAGGGCAATATACTCGTTGTAAACGGCTTTACTCGCACCTCAGCGCCACAGCGCTTTTCTACAGACTCCACAGC